>NZ_MKSS01000428.1:0-4733 GCF_001897365.1 Hydrogenophaga sp. 70-12 | reverse complement strand
CGGCGCCGTTCTCGCGCGCCACGGCCTCCACCGAGCTCATGAACTCCTGGTGCTCGCGCTGCGCGTTGTTCACCAGGGCCACCGTGGGCGCCGCCACGGCGGCGAGCTGGGCGATCTCGCCCGGGTGGTTCATGCCGAGTTCGATCACCGAGCAGCGGTGCCGCGGATTGAGGCGCAGCAGCGTGAGCGGCACACCGATGTCGTTGTTGAAATTGCCCTGTGTGGCGTGCGCGGCCTCGCCGGCGTGCGCGCGCAGGATGCTGGCGACCATCTGCGTGACCGTGGTCTTGCCATTGCTGCCGGTCACGGCGATCAGCGGCAGCGTGAACTGGGCGCGCCAGGCCTGCGCCAGCTGCAGCAGCGCGGCACGCGAATCGGGCACCTCGGTACCGGGCAGGCCGGCCTCGGCCAGGCCACGCTGCGCGAGCCCGGCCACCGCGCCAGCGGCCGCCGCCTGCGCCAGGAAGTGATGGGCGTCGAAGCGCTCGCCCTGCAGCGCGACGAAGAGGTCGCCGGCGCGCAGGCTGCGGGTGTCGGAATGCACGCGCTCAATGGGCGCGGCGATGCGGCCGACGGCGCGCGCGCCGGGCAGCGTGGTGAGCAGTTCGGCCAGGGTCTTCATGCGGCCTCCCGGCGCAGCGCGAGCGCGCGGCGCGCGTGCTCGATGTCGGAGAACGGCGACTTCACGCCCCGCACCTCCTGGTAGTCCTCGTGGCCCTTGCCGGCGATGAGCACCACGTCGGCGGGCGCGGCTTCGCGCACCGCCAGCGCGATGGCCTCGGCGCGATCAAGCACGGTGCGCGCGGCGGCCGGGTCGCTCAGGCCGCGCGCCATCTGCGCCAGGATGGTGGCCGGGTCTTCACCACGCGGGTTGTCGCTGGTCAGCACGGCGTGGCGCGCCTCGCGCTCGGCCACGGCGCCCATCAGCGGGCGCTTGCCCGGGTCGCGGTCGCCACCGCAGCCGATCAGTACCCACAGCGCCCCGCCGCGCCGCGCGGCCAGCGGTTGCAGCGCCTGCAGGGCCTTCTCCAGCGCGTCGGGCGTGTGCGCGTAGTCCACCAGCACCAGCGGCGCGCCAGGTGCGTCGGCCTGTGCCTGCTGCATGCGGCCGGGCACGGGCGTGAGCGCCGCGCAGGCCTGCGCGGCGGCGGCGAAAGGCACACCCAGCGCGCGCGCCGCGGCCAGCACGCCCAGCAGGTTGTGCACGTTGTATCGGCCCACCAGCGGCAGGCTCAAGGCCTGGCGTTGCCGCTCCTGGCCGCGCGGGTCGCGTTCGATCAGTTCGAAGGCCAGGCCCGCGGGCGTGGTGACGACGCCGCGCGCCTCGAGCCGCGCCTCGCTGTCGATGGCCACGGGCCAAAGGTCCAACCCCCGCCCCTGCAGGCGCGCCAGCAGGCCGGCGCCGTGCGGGTCGTCGGCGTTGACCACCGCGGCCTTGAGGCCGGGCCAATCAAACAGGCGCTGCTTGGCGGCCCAGTAGGCGTCCATGCTGCCGTGGTAGTCGAGGTGGTCTTGGGTGAAGTTGGTGAACACGGCCACCGCCACGCGCGTGCCGTTCAGGCGCCCTTCCTCCAGGCCGATCGACGAGGCCTCGATGGCGCAGGCGCGCAGGCCCTGGTCCACGAAGCCGCGCAGCTCCTGCTGCAGCATCACCGGGTCGGGCGTGGTCAGGCCGGTGGCCAGCAAGGCCGCGCCGGGGCGGCCGATGCCCAACGTGCCCACCACCGCCGCGGGCCGGTTGCAGGCCGACAGCAGCTGCGCCGCCCACCAGGCGCTGGAGGTCTTGCCGTTGGTGCCGGTGATGGCGATCACGTCAAGCGCACCGCTGGGCTCGTGGCACCAGGCGCTGGCGATGGGGCCGGCCTGGGCCTTGAGGCCGGGCACGGCCAACACGCGTGGGTCGTTGCGGCAATCGAAGGCGTCCAGGCCTTCGCGCTCGACCACGGCCGCGCTGGCGCCACCACGCAACGCGTCGGCCACGAAGCGGCGGCCGTCGGTGGCCGCGCCGGGCCAGGCCACGAAGCCGTCGCCCAGGCGCACGCGGCGGCTGTCGCACACCAGCCCGCCGGTGACGCTGGCGCGCAGCCACTGGGCCACGGCTTCGGGATGGACGAGCGTCTGAACCATCAGAACGTCTCCTCCACCGGCTCGCCGAAGATCTGCGGCTTGACGTTCATGTCGGGCTGCACGCCGAGGATGCGCAGGGTTTCCTGCACTGTCTCGCTGAACACGGGCGCGGCCACCAGGCCGCCATAGAACCCGCCTTCGCTCGGTTCATCGATCGACACCGCGACGATGATGCGCGGCTGCTCGATGGGCGCCATGCCGACGAAGAAGCCGCGGTATTTGCCTTCGGCGTAGCCGTTGCCCTCTTGCTTGCGCGCGGTGCCGGTCTTTCCGCCCACGGAGTAGCCCATGGTCTGCGCGCGCGTGGCGCTGCCGCCGGGCTTGGTCACCAGGCCCAGCATGTCGCGCACGGCGCGCGCGTTCTGGGCGCTGAAGACACGCACGCCCTGCGCGGGCGTGTCGCTCTTGAGCAGGGTCAGCGGAATGAGCTCGCCCTCGCGCGCGAAGATGGTGTAGGCCTGCGCGAGTTGGTAGAGCGAGACGGACAGGCCGTAGCCGTAGCTCATGGTGGCCTGCTCGATCGGGCGCCAGCTCTTGTAGGGGCGCAGCCGGCCGGCCACCGCGCCCGGGAACGGCACCTGCGGCTTCTGGCCGAAGCCCACCTGGGCGTACATCTCCCACATCTCGCGCGGGCTCATCTGCATGGCCATCTTGACCGTGCCCACGTTGCTCGATTTCTGGATCACCTCCGACACCGTCAGCACGTCCTTGGGGTGGGTGTCCCGGATGGTGGAGCCACCGATGACGATGCGGCCAGGCGCCGTCTGGATGGGCGTGTTGGGCCGCACCAGGCCCTTGTCGAGCGCGAGCGCGGCAATGAAAGGCTTCATCGTCGAGCCGGGCTCGAAGGTGTCGGTGAGCACGCGGTTGCGCAGTTGCTCGCCACTGAGGTTGCGCCGCTGGTTCGGGTCGTAGCTGGGGTAGTTGGCCAGGGCCAGCACCTCGCCCGTGCGGGTGTCGAGCACGATGACGCTGCCGGCCTTGGCTTTGTGCTGCAGAACGGCCTGGCGCAGCTTCTGCCAGGCGAAGTACTGCACCTTGCTGTCGATGGACAGGCTGAGGTCGGGGCCGTCCACGGGCGGCACGACGTCCTGCACGTCCTCGACCACGCGGCCCAGGCGGTCCTTGATGACGCGGCGCGAACCGGCTTTACCTGCGAGTTGCGACTGGAACGCCAGCTCCACGCCCTCCTGGCCACGGTCTTCCACGTTGGTGAAGCCCACCACGTGGGCCGTGGCCTCGCCCTCGGGGTACTGGCGCTTGTACTCGCGGCGCTGGTAGATGCCCTTGATGCCCAGCGCGGCGATCTTCTGCGCCACGGGCTCATCCACCTGGCGCTTGACCCAGACGAAGGTCTTGTCGTTGTCGGCCAGGCGCTTGCGCAGATCGGCGAGCGGCATGTCGAGCAGTCGGGCGAGTTCGCGCAGCTTGGGGTGGTTCTTGTCCACGTCCTCGGGGATGGCCCAGATGCTCTGCGCCACCACGCTGGAGGCCAGGATCAGGCCGTTGCGGTCGAGCACGCGGCCGCGGTTGGCCGGCAGCTCCAGCGTGCGCGCGAAGCGCACCTCGCCCTGGCGCTGAAAGAAGTCGTTGCCGATGACCTGGACGTAGGTGGCACGCCCGGCCAGACCAGCAAAGGCCAGCGCCAGGCCGAAGACGATGAACTTGCTGCGCCACACGGGCGTCTTGCTCGCCAGCAGCGGGCTGGAGGCGTAGTTGATGCTGCGGCTCATCGCGCGCCCTCCCCGCCTTCGGCTGCGGGCGCCGGGGCCGGCGTGGCTGCGCGCTCGCTCACGTACTGCGTGATGCCCGGGGTGACCTGGCGCATCTGCAGCTGGCGCTGGGCGAGTTGCTGCACGCGCGCGGGCGCGGCCTGCGCGCGGCGCTGCACGGCCAGTTGCTCGTGGTCGGCGTCGAGCCGCTTGGACTGGGTCTGCGCACGGTCCAGCGCCGAGTAGAGGCGGCGCGACTCGTACTGGGTGTGCACCAGGTAGAAGGCGCTGGCCAGAACGGCCAGCAGCAGCACGAGGTTGAGCCGGATCATGGCAAGGCCCTCACGCAGGCCACTGCGTGTGCTGCGCGATCCCCCGAAGGGATGCGAGCTGGCTGGAGGCGGTCCGGCGCGGCGCTCATGCCACCCCCGTTCGCGTGGCCACGCGCATGACGGCGCTGCGCGCGCGCGGGTTGCCCTGCACCTCCGCTTCGGACGGCATCACGCGGTGCACCTCGGCCAGGCGCGTGGGCGCGGGCTCGGCGAAGGGCGCGCGGCGGTCCACCACGGCGCGCGAGTGGCGCGCCATGAACTGCTTGACCGGGCGGTCTTCCAGGGAGTGGAAGCTGATGACCACGAGGCGACCTTGGGGCTTGAGCAGGGACAGGCTGGCTTCTAGCGCCTGTTGCAGCTCTTCAAGCTCGGCGTTGATGAAAATCCGAAGAGCCTGAAATGTGCGCGTTGCAGGGTCCTTGCCCGGCTCGCGGGTTTTGACCGCGCCAGCCACGATTTCGGCCAGCTCGCCGGTGGTTCGAACAGGGCCCCGTTCCTGTCGGCGACGATCAATCGCCTTTGCAATCGGTGCAGCAAACCGTTCTTCGCCATAGTCACGAAT
>NZ_MKSS01000427.1:4722-6982 GCF_001897365.1 Hydrogenophaga sp. 70-12 | reverse complement strand
AAGGCCCCGGGCGTGGTGGTGAGCCACACCACCGACGCCGAGGTGCAATCGAGCAAGGCCTTCCTGGCCCTGGGCCTGCAGACCGCCGCCGGCGTCCCGCTGCAGTGCGACGAAGGCCCGGACTTCAAAACCTTCCGCCTTGGCCTGTTCGGCCTGGACAAGTGGCACGACGTGCCGGCCACGGTGGCGCGTCTGGAGGCCGCGCTGGATCGCATCGCGCCTCTGCGCGAGGTGCGCGCGGCCTGAGCGGGTCGCGTCGACACCGTGCCGGCGCGTCTCAGGTGCGCAGCACCTCGCCGCGCATCGAGTAGAGGACGCCCACGACCTCATTGACCTCGGGTACGCCCACGCCCTGGGCCTGCAGGGCGGCCACGATGTCGTCGAGGGCGGCCATGAACTCCTGTTCGCTGATGTTCATTCCGGCGTGGGCGCCGCGCATGTCGCGGCCTTCGTAGGCCTGCGGCCCGCCCGCGCCCATGCAGAAGAACTGCGTGCCCAACTGCTTGAGCCGGGGCAGGTCGCGCCCCTGGAAGCGCGGGCCGATGAGGGGATTGACGGCGTGCCGATCGACGAAGTCGTCCACGATCGCGGCGATCTTCCCGGCACCGCCGAGGCGGTCATACAGCGAAGCGTTCATATCGTTCTCCTCGACGGTTCAGTGAAGGTGGGGCCACCAGGACGCGTACTCGACCATGCCGGCCCAGGCAGCGTCGGGTGCGGCGGCCTGCGCGGCGGGTCGGGCGCTGCCTGTGGGCGTCGTCTTGGGCGTTGCCGTGCTCATGGGCGTTGTCGCGGGCGTGGGACGCTGACTGGCGTCGGGCCACCGCTCGGCGGGCTTGGCGGGCATCGAAGAATCGGAACTCATGGCACCTCCTGTGCAGTGAAAAAAGGGAGTTGCCAGCATGGGCGACCCGGCGTTCCTGGAACGTTCCTGCGCCGGTCTGTCATTGCAGACCGGCGGGGCCCCTCGGACAATGCCCGACATGGAGCCCGACCCCGTCGCCAGGTCCGCCGCCAGCACCCTGTCCATCCGCTTGCTGGGCGGCTTTGGCGTCGCGCTCGGCGACACGAGCCTGTCGGGCGAGCGCTGGGCCAGCTTGCGAGCGATGCACCTGGTGCAGCTGCTGGCGCTCAGCGACGGTCATCGCCTCGCGCGCGAGCAGGTGATCGATCGGCTCTGGCCGCATCTGGAGCCCGACGCGGGGGCCGCCAACCTGCGCAAGGCGGCGCACCATGCTCGCCAGGCGATTGGGCGCCGGGACAGCGTGGTCCTGCAAAGTGGCCAGGTGTTGCTGGGCCCGACACTGGCGCTGCGGGTCGATGCCCTGGACTACGAGCGGCAGGCGCGTGCGGCACTGGCCGCTGGCGATGCACAAGCCTGCGCCGCCGCCGCCAGGCTGTACACGGGCGGCCTGCTACCCGGGGCGCCGTACGACACCTGGCTTGACCCGGCGCGGGAGCGTCTACACGGACTGCAGCTGCAATTGCTGCGCGCCGCCGGTCAATGGGAGGCCCTGACCGAACTCGAGCCCACCGACGAACACGCGCACCGCACCCTGATGGCGGCCGAACTCGAACACGGCAACCGCGCGGCCGCCCTGCGTTGGTATGCGCGGTTGCGCGATGCGCTGCAGGACACGCTCGGCATCGCGCCCGACGCCGCCACCCTGGCCCTGTACCGACGGGCCGCGCAGGGCCTGCCGGCGCGCGAGCCTGTGCTGGTGGGCCGCGAGGCGGTGCGCGTGCGCCTGGACGCCTGGATGGCGCAAACGCCCAGCCAACGCCCTGGCGGCGTGCTGCTGCAGGGACCCGGCGGCATCGGCAAGACGGCACTGGCCCGTGCCCTCGCCGCCGAGCGGGCCGGCGAAGGCTGGGTCGTGGTCAGCGCCAACGCGGCATTGACCGGGCGCCCCTACGGCACGCTCGCCGCGGCGGCCGAGCAACTGCTGCGCGAGCGCCGCTCCCTGCTCGATGCCATCGGCGGCCCGGCACGCGCCGTGCTCACCCTGCTGCTGCCCTGGGCCGGACCAGCCGACGCGCTGCCCGGCCCCTTGAGCCGGCACCAGGTCATCGGCGCGTTGCGGCGGCTGCTGTTGGCCGCCGCGCAAGGTGGCGACGTGCTGCTGCACATCGACGACGCCCACCTGCTCGACGACGCCGAGGCCGATGCGGTGCTGCATCTGGTGACCGACGGCCCGCCGGTGTTCGTCTGGCTGTCCGCCCGGCCGCTGCTGCCCAGCGCGCCGCTGGCGCGGCGGGC
>NZ_MKSS01000427.1:0-4714 GCF_001897365.1 Hydrogenophaga sp. 70-12 | reverse complement strand
CCCGCCTGATCGCGCTCGGGCGGCTGCAGCGGCTCGCGCTGGAGCCCCTTGAGGCGCCAGCCCAGCGCCGCCTCCTCGCGGCCGCCGCCGACGGGCCCATCGCCGATGCCTCAATCGACCGCATCGTCGCGCTGGCCGAGGGCAACCCCTTCGTGGCCCTGGAACTGCTGCACTGCGCCCAGCCCGCGCCGGCGCGCCTGCCCGCCAGTGTGGCCGAGGCCATCACGCAGCGCCTGTGCGACGTGCCCGACGCTTCGCTGGACCTCATGAGCCGGCTGGCGCTGGCCGGCGACAGCATCGATGCGGCCACGGCGGTCGCCCTCGCCCCCGCGGGCGAGGCGCAGGCCTTCGCGGTGCTGGACCTCGCTCTGGCGCGGGGTACCCTGGTGGTGGACGACACGCGCTACCGCTTCCGCCATGAACTCGTGCGACAGGCCTTGGTGGACCGCATCGCGCCGCATCGCCGCCTCAAACTGCACCGTGAGATCGCCCAGCGCCTGACCGGGCTGGACCTGCCGCCCGCGCTGGTGGCGCGCCACTGGCTCGCCGGGGGCAGCTTGCGCGAAGCCCAGCCCTGGTTGCTCAAGGCCGCGCAGGCCGCCCTGCGGCTGGCCGCCTTCGGCGACGCGCTGCGCCACCTGGAGCCCGTGCTGGCGCACGACAGCCAGCACGCCCTGGCGCTGCGGCTGCGCGCCGAGGCGCTCGACGCCTTGGGCGATCCGCGGGCGGTGGCTGCATTTCGGGCGGCCGCCGAAGCCGATGGCGGTCCATTGGCCGATGACCTGCGCGCCAAGGCCGCGCTGGCGCAGATCAAACAAGGCGACCCCAAGGGCGGGGTGCAGGCACTGCAAGGGCTGTCGCCCAGCACCGACGAAGGCCGGCTGTGCGAGGCCCTGGCCTACAGTGGCGCTGCCGCGCTGGGGGCGATCGACCCGACCATCGGCAGCGCGAAGTCGGCCGAGGCGAGGCGGCTGGCGCTGGCCTCGGGCGACACCGCCGCCCTGGTCATCGCGTCTTGGGCGCATGCGGCGGCGGCCCATGCGCGCGGCGAACTGGCACAGGCCGTGCGGTTGAACCTGCGCGACACGGCGCAGTTGCCGCACCTGGCGGTGCGGGTGTTCGACGGCCAACTCTGCATGGTGCAGCGCTTTCTCTATGGCGCGCGCCCCTATCCAGAGGTGATCGCCTTCGCGCAGGCACTGGCCGACGAGGCGCGCCACCTGGGCTCGGCGCGCGGCGAAGCGTTTGGCATCACCATCCGGGGCGAGGCCGAATTGCTGTCGGGCGACATCGACGCTGCCGAGCACCACCTGACGCGCGGGCGCGACATGCACCGCGACCTGGGAGCGGCCACCGGCGAATCCTTCGCCTTGCAGCGCCTGGCCGAGGCGGCCATGCACCGGGGGCGCCTGGACCAGGCCCAGGAACGCTTGTCGCTCGCGCTGGACCTGGCGCGCCAGACCGACGTCGGCTTTCACCTGCTCGACCGCATCTACGGCACACGCATCGCCTTGGCCGATCTCGAGGGCGACGCCAGCTGGGCGTTGGAGGACGCGGTCGAGTCTGTGCGTGGACCGCTGGAGACCTGCCCTGGCTGTCGCATCACCTTCGCCGTGCCGGCGGCCATCGCCGCCGCCCGCACGGGCGAACTGGCGCAGGCCGAGCGGTTCGAGGCGCAGAGCGCCTACCTGGCGCAGGTGGTCATGCGCTTGCCGGCCTGGCACGCCGCGCACGCCGAGGTGCAAGGCCATATGGCCTTGGCGCGCGGCCAGGCGCCCGACCTCGCGCGCGCGCGTTTCGCGGCGGCGGCCGCGGGTTTTCGCGACGCGGGCCATGCCCTGGACGCGACCCGCTGCGCCGACAAGCTCGCCGCGCTGCGGCGCTGAGCGCTCAGGGCAGCAGCACCGTGCAGCCCGTCGTCGCGCGGGCTTCCAGGCTCTCGTGGGCCTTCTTCACATCGGTCAGCGCGAAGCGCTGGTCGATGCGGATCTTCACCTGGCCGCTCGCCACCACCTCGAACAGCTCGTCGGCCATCTGCTGCGTGCGCTCGCGGTTGTTGATGTGCGTGAACAAGGTCTGGCGCGTCACGTAGATCGAGCCCTTGGCCGCCAGGATGCCGGGCGCGAACGGCGGCACCGGCCCCGAGGCGTTGCCGAAGCTCACCATCAGGCCGAAGGGCCGCAGGCAGTCCAGCGACTTGTCCCAGGTGTCCTTGCCGACCGAGTCGTACACCACCTTCACGCCCTGCCCGCCGGTGATGGCCTTCACCCGCGCGGCGAAGTCCTCGGTGCGGTAGTTGATCGCGTGCTCGGCGCCGTGCGCCAGCGCCAGCTGGCACTTCTCGGCCGAGCCCGCGGTGGCGATCAGGCGCAGGCCCAGGGCCTTGGCCCACTGGCAGGCGATCAGGCCCACGCCACCGGCCGCGGCGTGGAACAGCACGAAGTCGCCCGCTTCCAGGCCCTCCACCGGCTTGCAGCGGCGCAGCAGGTACTGCGCCGTCAGGCCCTTGAGCATCATGGCCGCGCCGGTTTCGAAGTCAATGGCATCGGGCAGCTTGCACACGTTCATCGCCGGCATCACGCGCGCGTCGCTGTAGCTGCCGGGCGGGTTGGCCGCGTAGGCCGCGCGGTCGCCCACCTTCAGGTGCGTCACACCCTCGCCCACGGCCTCCACCACGCCCGCGCCCTCCATGCCCAGCGACAGCGGCAGGGGGAAGGGGTACAGGCCCGTGCGCTGGTACACGTCGATGAAGTTCAGGCCGATCGCGTGGTGGCGGATGCGGATCTCGCCCGGGCCGGGCTCGCCCACCGCCACGGTGTCGATCACGAGTTGCTCGGGGCCGCCGGTGGCGTGGATGCGGACGGCGCGGCTGCTGGTGCTCATGGGGGTCTCCTCGTTGGGGGTTCGGTCGGGGGCGATGCTGCCACGAATCCCCTCGGCCTCCGCGCCGGCGCGCGGGCGGCCCCGCGCCAGGGCAGGTCTTCGTCCGCTTGCTACAGTCGCGCCCCATGTCCGCTGCATCCAACGGCCGGTTGACGCCGTCCACCGTCGCCCTGCTCGTTCTGCCGCCGCTGTTCTGGGCCGGCAACGCGGTGGTGGGGCGGCTGATGAACCAGACCGTTCCGCCGAGCACGCTCAACTTCATGCGCTGGGCGCTGGCGCTGTTGGTGCTGCTGCCCCTGGCCGCCTGGGTGCTGCGCCCGGGCAGCAGCCTGTGGCCGAACTGGCGGCGCTTCGCGCTGCTCGGCGCGCTGGGCGTGGGCAGCTACAACGCGCTGCAGTACCTCGCGCTGCGCACGTCCACGCCGCTGAACGTGACCCTGGTGGCCGCCAGCATGCCGGTGTGGATGCTGCTCGTGGGGCGGGTGCTCTATGGGGTGCCGGTGTCGCGCCGCGCGGCCGCCGGTGCCGCGCTCTCGCTCTGCGGCGTGGCCGTGGTGCTGTCGGGCGGCAGCCTGGCCCGCTTGCTGGCCGTGCAGCTCGTGCCGGGCGACGGCTGGATCCTGCTGGCCGCGCTGGTCTGGTCCTGGTACAGCTGGCTGCTGGTGCGCCCGCCCGAGGGCGGCGACCCGCCCGACATCAAAGGCGACTGGGCCGCCTTCCTGATGGCCCAGGTGGCCCTGGGCCTGGTCTGGTCGGGCGGCCTGGCGGCGCTCGAATGGGTCTACCTGCCGGCGGCCGATCTGCACATCCGCTGGGGCTGGCCGCTGGTGGCCGCCCTGGCCTACTTCGCCCTGTTCCCCTCGGTGCTGGCCTACCGCTGCTGGGGCGCGGGCGTGGCGCGCGTGGGGCCCGCCATGGCGAGCTTCTTCACCAACCTCACGCCGCTGTTCGCGGCCGTGCTGTCGGCCGCGATGCTGGGCGAGCCACCGCGCTGGCACCACGTACTGGGCTTCGCGCTGATCGTGGGCGGCATCCTGGTGTCGACACCGCGCGCGAAGCGCTGAGCCCGGCGGCGCTCAGAACGTGCCCGGGTAGGCGCCGCCGTCGGCCAGCACGTTCTGGCCCGTGATGTAGCCGGCTTGCGCGCTGCACAGGAAGGCGCAGATCGCCCCGAATTCGGCCGGCTCGCCGAAGCGCTTGGCGGGCACGGCCTGGCGGCGGCCATCGGCGATGGCCTCGTAGCTCTTGCCCTGCTTGTGCGCCAGGCCGCCGAGTGTGGTGCGCAGGCGGTCGGTCTCGAAGGCGCCGGGCAGCAGGTTGTTGATGGTCACGCCGCGCGCGGCGATCTCGCTGCGCGCCAGGCCGGCGACGAAGCCCGTGAGCCCGCTGCGCGCGCCGTTGGACAGGCCCAGCACCTGCAGCGGCGCCTTCACCGCGCCCGAGGTGATGTTGACGATGCGCCCGAAGCCCCGTTCGGCCATGCCGTCCACCGTGGCCTTGATGAGTTCGATCGGTGCGAGCATGTTGGCGTCCAGCGCGGCGATCCAGATGTCGCGGTCCCACTGGCGGAAGTCGCCGGGCGGCGGGCCGCCGGCGTTGGTGACCACGATGTCGAAGGCCTTGCCGGGGCCGCCGGCCACGCCGAAGGCCGCCGCGCGGCCCTCGGGGGTCGTGATGTCGGCCGCCACGGGCAAGGCCGCCACGCCCGGGTGCGCGGCGCGGATGGCCTGGGCTGCGGCCTGCAGCGCCTCGGCGCCGCGCGCCACCATCACCAGGTTCACGCCCTCGGCGGCCAGCGCCTGCGCGCAGCCCAGCCCCAGGCCCTTGCTCG
>NZ_MKSS01000426.1:0-56269 GCF_001897365.1 Hydrogenophaga sp. 70-12 | reverse complement strand
CGCGCTCTCGCCCATCCTGCACGTGGTGCCGCTGCAGCTGCTGGCGTACCACACGGCGCTGGCCAAGGGCACGGACGTCGACAAGCCGAGGAACCTGGCGAAGAGCGTGACGGTGGAGTGAGGCGCTGCGGATCGCGCATCGCCTGTGTTTCTGACAAATAAAGTCGAAAACAGCGAAATAGAGTCGAAAACAAAACAATAAAGTCGAAAACTACGGCAGCGACGCTGACATGGCCATCAACCTGAGTTCAGTCATTGACAGTTCTTCAGTTGGGGAGCTGTGCAGCGACTGCCGCTAGGCGCGTCTACACGTTGAACTCACGGTCTTGGCGTAAGAGCTGTCGTCCAAATGCTAGCCAATGGCAGCATACTGCTGAGAGCTTGCGCTATAGGGGTCGGGCATGCATTTAGGAATTGAGCAACACACAGGACTGGTCTTTGAAGGCACGGGGAACCCCGACATTCCCGCCATGCCGATGCCAACGGTGACGCATGCGAAGTTCATCGATACTGCAGACGATTGGAAGGCGCTCCCGAGTCCTTCGGAGGCTTTTGGTCTCGTGTTCCGAGAGGATTCGTATGACCCGGTAAGCCGAACGCGCAGAGGCCGCCTCTATCAGCAAACCAGCGGTGCTCAGCCTTCGAGGCTTATCGTTTCCGCCCACCCCCATGACCGCGGCTTGATTCCAGGCTACGACAAAGCAACCTACAAGTCGCTGTTCGTCTATACGTCTTGCTTCGAAATCCTACAGCGGCCGAACCAGGGCCAAGGTTCGGTTTTGGCGCTAGGGTCGTCGCGCGCAGCGTCAGCGTGGCGCGTCGTGCAAACGGAGGCGCTATACAGCGGCGCCGTGATGGTGACGCTTAAAGCGTTGTCAGCATTCAGCATCCTGCCTGAGCTCGACCTCAACAAGATCGACGAGCAGCTCCGACCTGCGGTCGCTCAGGCAATCGCGCGCGTCCTCGACTCCGCCTTCAAGGAGTCACCTGGCTCTGTCGTTGACAACTGCCGCGATGCCATGCAGGCGATTCTCTCCTCATGGCTTGCTCAGAGTGGCTCGCCCGACACGATCATTGGCAGGGAGCTTGCGCAAGTCTCTGCGACTATAGAGGGTGCACCCTATGAGCGAATCTGCGTGGGTCACCTGGGCAAGGTGTGCGCGAAGCTGCACAGCCGGAACAAGAGCAATGCGCAGCGCCAAAATGGTTATCGACCCATCATGGAAGAGGACGCCGAGCTCGCCATTCATGCTGTTGGCTTCGCAATCCGAGACCTTGAATGGGCGAAAGCCTAAAGCGGCCTGCAATTTCAACCTGCCCGCGCCTTGCGGCCTATTCAGTTCGAAGTCACTCCAGCCACCCGAGAGGCCGTGCAATCCTGGATCAAATTGGCCGGGTTGAAACAGAAGGCGCTCTCTTGCCCTGCTGCATGAACGAATCGCCGCACTTGGGGACTCGCCAGTATGAACAGATCCTCGGGCGGCAGGTCGACAACCTGGGGCTGGACCGCGCGGATTAGTCTTCGGCTTCGCAGCGGGTGTCGCCGGTCACATTCGGCCCGCGTACTCACGCTGTTGGCGCGAAGCCACCATTGGACGCGGCAACCGGTGCTGACCCGTCTGGCCGTGTTAAGGCGGTTAGCCTCGCCTCCCCTATTCCTTGAGCCACGACTTTTTGATCCCCTCGAAGTTGAGTTGCTTCCACTCTTCCTTCCAGAGCTGGTAGTACGGAATATCTGTCGACGAGGGTGGAGGATCGCAGCGCTGCACCTGGACCAACGATGGCATCACCACCGACTCACCGATCAGAAGCGCCTCGCCTGCACCCAGGGTCGGCAACTTGTCGCACAGGTTACCGAGGGTGTCAGGCAACAGGCGGGCGACGTAACTCTGGTCGCTCGGGTTGGTCAAGCGCATCGCCAGGAAATTGCTGCACTGGGAGAAGATCGTCTCGGAGATTTCTGACGGCCGCTGACTCGACAGAAGCAGCGTGACGCCGTACTTGCGCCCTTCCTTTGCAATGCGCTCGATCGAGAGCTTGGAAGCGCGAAAACGTACCAGGTCGCTGTTGGGCACGTACTTGTGAGCCTCCTCATAAACGAGCAGGAGCGGCGCGTCGGTATTGAACTGCTCTTTCGCCGCCGTGCGCATCACTTTGTAGTGATATCCATATTCGAAAAGGATCCGCGAGATCAGTGACACGGTGATGCTCAGGACCTCAAACGGAACGCCGCTCAAGTCGACGATCGTGACGTTGGACTTCGTATCGCCGTAGCCGATCAGGCTCATCAGAGTACCTTCCAGCGTGGCTGTATCCGCAGCCGGACCGAAGAGGAACTGCAGGCGGTCCTGCTCGACCTTGCCCTCGAACCGCGTGAAGAACTTGTCCAGTGTCTTGTCAGCGTAGCTCCCGCCCGTGATGCTTTGCGACTTGGTCGGATGAAAATCGAGTCGCTTAGAAAAGTAAAGATCCAAGCGCTGATCCGCCGTGAGCAGCAGCCCATGGCCACTATCAGTCTTGCCCTCAGTCAGCAACGCGTAGCTGCCGTCGTTCACCATGTACCGCGCCTCGTTCTTCGAGTTCACGGTTTCGTTCTTGATGTTGTACAGCGCGTTCAGCACTTCATGGATGTCGAACTTGAGAGGACTGTCGTAGAAGACGTTCTTCGCGCACTTGTTGTGGCGCTTCTTGTTCTCCGTGACCAAATGGCGAAACACTGCCGATTGGTTGTAGTTGTCGCGCTCGCCCGTATCCAGAAGCACCTCCTCCAGTTCTTCGCTGTTGAGCAGCCAGTAAGGCAAGGTCAGTGTGCTGGCATCCAGGAAGTTCGCGTCGGGGAATGCCGTCCGGTACTCGGAGTGGATGTCGAAGATGACGACGTGGGAGTTGTTCAGCGAGTAATCGCCGTCTTTCGCGCGCACTGCGGTCTGGATGATCTTGGCGATGGTGTGCGACTTGCCCGCGCCAGTGGAACCCACGACGGCAAGATGCTTGTTGAAGAACCGGTCCCCGTCGACGGGGACGGAGATCTTCTCGTTGGACACCAGCGCGCTGAATGCGAACTTCTTTGCCGGCTCAATCGAATCCTCGAAGATTTTCTTGATGTCTTCGTCCGTCGCCGGCGCCACGCCAGTGGGAGGGATGGTCAGCGTATCGCCGCCACGAATGAACTTGCCGTCAGCGATGATTCCCAGCGGCAAGGCCTCGATGAGGTGACGACGCTCGCCGCTGGCAGTTACTTCGATGCAGAAGTTCTCGATGATCGCGATGAGCGCGCATTCTTCGATATCGGTGATGCGCAGATATGAGCCCACCTTGAGGCTCTTATCGTTTGCGAATGCCGAGATGTTGCCAACCGAGATCTTCACCTTGTCCGGGAAGACAGCAATCACTTCGGCCTTGATGTCATTGGAATCGTTCATGCCTGCATGACCTCCTGAAGCAGATAGGCACTGTCACTCTTGATCGAATGGAGCCCTGTGCCCTTGGGCAGGAGGGCTGAGTCCAACGGCGAGCCTTGGTGAAAGTCGTAGACCTCGACGAGCGAGCCTTTGCAGGCAGCCATGGTCGGCGCTAGCTCGTGCTCATCGGGGACGAATTTGAGCGTCCAGAGTCTTTCTTTGGTGGGGCGCTCCGCCAGCATCTCGGGTGAGAAAGCCGAACCGTGGAAGGGATAGCCGTCAATGAAGGCCACGCCCTGCCTCCAAAGGCTCTCCTTGAGCTCAACCAACTGTTCGGGCGTCAGGCCTCGCAGCAGCACGTAGGGGCAAAACCGATCGGTAGCAGGCGTCCGCATATGCTCCGTGTGCGAGAACTTCCGCCCAAGCCCGGCGAGCATGCGACTGGCCTTGGCCACTTCGAACTCTTCGCCCATCTCGATCACGAAGAATCTCGAAGCCTGGGGCAGCTTAGTCGTGCGATGAGAGAAGTACTTTCGACGGACCATCCTCGCGAAGTACTCGCGCCCCATGTAATCCCTCAGCCAGGCGTTGAAGACCACCTCCTTGCGGTTGATTGCCTTCAAGAACTGCGCCTTGGTTACCTTTCGCTGCGCCACGTCCGCTTCGATTGCGAGTCCCTGAACGACGTTGATCGCCATCGGATAGAAGAAGATCCGCGCATCATCGCTGTTGCACCCGGAGATCTCGCGCACCATCAGTTTGATCAACGTCTCCTTCTGAGCGTCATAGGACGGCGCGCTCACGTTGATGTCCAGCAGCGCGAGAAAGTCGGCCAGCTGTTCGTCGGTGAGCACCAGTTCTTCGTGCACTTTGTGGACCTTCTTTTCCTTCGTGAAGGTAAGAAAGTGTTCCTTCACGAAGTCGCCCGTCAGGGGAAGCGTGAGCTTGTGCTGCCCGCTTTGGTAATAGCCGTGAAGCCGGTACCGGAACATTTGGTCTCTGGAGCAGCCCGCGGCATGGAAATGCCGCAGCATGTGCACGACCGCGTCCTTAATCACCGAGTGGTTGTACTCCGTGCCTTCGTAGTACTTGCACTGCACGAAGGCGCTCTCACCCGGATCATCCAGGTCTATGTCCTCCACGCCTTCGACCGTCACGCTGCCATGAGGGGACGCCTCGAGCAGACTCACGATCGTCTGGTCGAACTGGTAGAAGTAGCCTTTGATCGTCGCGATCGCGCTGCGGTCTTTCACTGTCTATCCTCGGGTGATGCTCAACGGCGGTCGGCCTCACGGCGTAGAGGGTTCGCCGCCGCCGTAGCCAGGCGCATGAGATAGCTCGCGTGCGGCAACGCCAAGGTCCTGCCAGGCGTGCGGGTGGCAGCTAAACACCAGGATCTGATGTCTTTGAGCGGCGTCGTAGAGCACCCGCTTCATCTGGCCCAGTCGATCTTTGTCGGTGTGAACCAGGGCGTCGTCTAGGATGAGCAACGTGGGCTTGCCAGCCTCTTGCAGAAGGTCCGCGTAGGCCAGCCGCGCGACGACACCCATCTGCTCCCGTGCCCCGACGCTGAGTTCCTCGAAATCACCGGTCTCCGCGCCGTTGGTGCCGACTCGGGTGATGCGTCCCGGTGATAGGTCATCACTCACCTCGATGCCCGCGCCCGGGAACAGGATCTGTAGGTAGTGGTTCAGGTGTCGCTGAAGTGGCGCGCGCAGGCGTCGTGCCAGCGCGGCGCGCTTCTCTGTGAGCAGCTTGAGAAGATGGCTCAGCGCCTTGGCCCGGCGTTCGAGCTCGGTGCACCGTCTCTCCATGTGGTCGAGCTCGCGCTGTTTGTCCGCGGCGGCCTCTTCCAGCCCCAAGGCGCCCTTGGCCTCCAGGTCCGCCTCCAACCGGATGATGTCGCTCCCGCGTTGGGCGTACGCGCTCTCAAGCTGCTTGGCGCTCCGCTCAAACCGCTCGACGTCCTGCTGCAGAAGTGCAACGTTGAGCGTGCGCAGTTGCTCGGCGAGTGCTTCCACACCTGCCCGCGCCGTGGTCTCGTTCGCAAGGGCATCGGTCAGGGCATGGCTGGCGTCCGCTTTCCTTTTGGCGCGAAGTGGGTCGGCCAGTGTCGCCTGGGCCGCTGCCAGCTCTTCGCTCGCGACGCTGAGCAGGGCCATCGCTTCGCTCACCGCGAGCTTGGAGTCGTTCAGCTGGGACGTCGCATCTTCCAGTATGACCTTCGCCGTGGATTCATCCGATTCCGCTTGCGACACGGATACGCCGGCAGTTTCAGCCCCGACAGGTTCCGTCAAGTTCTGCAGTGCTTGCTTCGCCTCCGTCAGCTTGGTCGACAGCGCCGCTATGTCCACCGCCAAGGCGGCCACCCCCTTCGGAGCGTGGGCCTCCAAGACGGATTTCGCCGCCTTGGCCTCCGCCGCGCGCTGCACGTGCTGGCGCTCACGCTCTTCCGCAGCCGCCAAGTTCGCCACACCCAGGCGCTGGAGCAGCTCCGCCAGGACTTTGCGCTGTTGATCACGATCCGCAATCAGGCTTTGAAGGCCCTCACCGCCCGGCAGCACCGTGATGCGCCCCACCCCCTCAATGTCGATGCCCGTGCGCTCCACCACGGTGAGGCGGTCGGTGGCATTCACCTGGACACCGGCGACCTGCACCTTCGCGCTGGGCTGGAGGCGGAACTCCAGCGCGGTTGATACCGCATCCAACCGAGCCTGCGCGGTGCGCAGGCTCTCCGTGACTTCGCGCAGGCGCTTGAGCTCCGCGCCGGGCATGGCGAGCGACAGCGTCTCGGCCTGCAAGCTTGTTAGCTCTTCCTGCTTGAGCTGCGCTTGGCGGTGACTCCGGCTCAGGGCTTGTACTTGGGCCGCGAGCTCGGTCACCGCCTTCTCCTGGGCCTGCCAGGTCGCCACTTGGCGCGCCGCTGCCAGTCGGTCGCGCGCCCTCATGCTCGCGTGTTCAGCCTGCGCATGGCGCGGCTCCCAGGCCTGGAGCTGACCGTTGGCCTGCGCCAGCTTGTCCTGCGCCGCCTCCAGCTTCTCCTCGCGCAGCTTCACCGCGTCGTCGTCGCGTGCCATGAGCTGCAGTTGTTGGCGCTGGGCGTCAACCTGCGCCGAAGCCTGCTTGAGCAGCAACTCTTGCGCGGTCCTCCGCTGGGCAAGCCCCAACGCGTCGGCCAGCTTGACCTGCGCTTGCTCAAGTTGCGCGCGCAGGGTCAGCCAGGGCCGAGCCTCGCCGTCTTGCCCATGATCAAGACGCAATGCCGCCAGCCGGTCCACGGCGATTCGGTACGCGTTAATCTCCACGCGCAATAACTGCAGCTCTTCGAGCAGCGCTGTGCGGCGCTTGATCGCTTCCCCGTATGCACCGCGCGGTGCCTCGGTGGACGGCGTCAGCAGCTGATTGCGCTCGGTCTCAACCGCCTTGATGACCTCATCGCCGCTTGTGGCCGCGAGTTCGCCAAGGGAGTCCCCCATCGCGTTGCGCAGATGATCGCTTGCGAACCCGACGACCTTGGCAATTTCATGCGACGTGCCCTGCTTAATCCAGAGCAACCCGGGGATACCCATGTGCTCGGGCGAGCTGGCGCCCTTTCCGGCGAAGCTGAAGCCCAGCAGCTCTCCCAGGTGATCCTCGGCCTCTGCTCCTTCCAGCGTCTTGCCATCGATGATGAGCTGGCATCGCTTCTTGCCCAGAAACGCCTTGCTCAGCCGAGCGGGTTTCCCGCCGAGTGCGAAAGCGATCTCCACAGACGGCGTGGCGGAGCTGTCGCTCCACGGACGCAAGCCACTGATCGCGCTCGACTTGTGCCGCTCGAAAAACGCGGCCCGGATGGCTTCGGCTACGGTGGACTTCCCCGACTCGTTCGGGGCGACGAACAGGTTCAGTCCGTCAGCGAAGTCGCACAACTCCAGCGGGGCCCGAAAGCGCTTGAAATTCTCGATTCGCACCCGCTTGAGCTTCATGCGCAGGCTCCTTTCGCTGGTGCTTGGTCGTCCAGGATCCGCGCCAGCGCTAGCAGCGCGTCACGCGCCAGTTCGGGCTCTGCGCTGGCTTGCTGCTCGCGCAGCTCCTGCAGGGCCTCGCCCACAAAGCCGTCGGCACGCAGCGTTTGAATATCTTCCTCGGTTGGCTCGAGCCTGAGCGCCTCAGCGTTCCACAGGATGGCCCGCGCCTTGGCGCGCGCCGCCCCGAGCGCGGCCGTCAGCTTGCGGTGTCCCGCCAGATTGCAGGTGCCGGACAGGCGCAAGTGAAGGACATCATTGCCACTCACTCCGTCTAACGCTTGCACCACTTCGTCGACGTCTGAATCGACGGCCATATGCTGCTCGAGCTGACGCCAGTTGAATTTTCCGGTGGGTACCGCTGTGACAATAGGCTCGAGTGACGTCGACTCTATGGCCACGAGCAGTGCCTGACCCGACTCGTTGGCTTTAAAGCGGTCCGATTCCGGCGTGCCGGCGTACCAGGTCTTGCTATCCACCTGCTTGGTGCCGTGCCAGTCTCCTAGCCCCAGGTAAGCCAGTCCCGCGCTCTGCGCCCGGCCCGCCGCGATCGGATTGGTCGAGTCCACGTCTGCGGGTAGGATGCCCTGCACACTGCCGTGCGCCAGACCGACTCGCGGCAGGTCGTCCGATGGAACGTGCGTCGCGAACCATTCGGTGAGGTCGGCATAGGTATGGCGCTGGGTCAGCGGTGCCGGCAGCAATGTGAACTTGCCTGCCACCACAAAGGGCCTTGGCTCTAGGCACACGATGACGTTGTCGGGGATTGCCCCCAAGCGATGTGCCCGGTTCCACACCGACTCCGCCAGCGCAGCATCGTGATTACCCGGGATCAGGACCCAGGTCCCGGTAAAGCCTTGCATGGCGTTGAACAGCCGCCGAATAGTCTTCTCGGCCACCGTCTGGGCGTCAAACACGTCGCCAGCGACCAGCACTGCGTCCACGCCTCTATCGGCCGCGATACTGGCCAGGCGCTCCACGGCAGCGAATCGTGCCTCAAATAGAGCGGCCGCGTCGTCGGTCTCAAACTGCGCGAACACTCGACCGATCTGCCAGTCGGCCGTATGCAAAAATGAGATCAAGTCATCCCCCTGATCGCTTGATTTGATGGAATTCCCTTGCAGCGGCGACTTGATGCGCCGTTCACCACCAGTCTAACGTTTTGAAACACTGCACGGCAGTGCACTGCTCGGACGAATCGCGAGAGGTTTCTCCGTTCGTTCGAGCACGAAATCAGGGGTTGTTTCGCGGCGTTGTGACCAATTTTTCAGCGGTCTGTTTGGTGTTACTGACGACCCGTTTTGGTCAACTACGGCCTTTCGGCCTCGAAGCGCAGGTGGCTGCACCCAGTCTCGAGCGGCCGATGCTCAACAACTCGCGCTGCGACCTCCTTGATATGGGATGAGATCCATAGGAACATAGGGCGCGCGCATGGCTCTTGCTCCCATGCCCCTCCCTGGCGACGGATCGTCGACCTGAGCTGCTATGGCCATGGAGCTTCTGCCATTCAATTCTGCGGTTCTTCCTTGGTTGACGGGCGAGACCCTGTTCAGCCTCTGCAGTCGGCATCATCGCCTCTGGGGATTTTCGAACTCATCCCAGTCTACGGAGATTCTTTTCGGTTCACCGAGGCGAGGGACGCAACATGACTTTCCCTGCGCGTTGGATGTGTTCGCGGATCGAACGCAAGGGCTTCTTGGTTCGGCGAACGAGATTGCCAGACAGCGTACTGTGCTGAAGTTCTACGCTCCGTTTCGAGGCGCGGGTGAAGTGCAGGATGCAGTTGTCATGATGCGAAGCGCCTCCGTGGCACATCTGAAGTATCGATTGGGGCTTCTGACGAGTCGGTTTCGTGCGCATCACCCGCTCAAGTCTTGCCCTCAGTGCAGGCATCGTGATCTCGTGGAGTGTGGTTGGGTCTATTGGCGAGGCCATCTTCAATACCCCGGGGTCTGGATGTGCCCGGAGCACAAGATTCCTGTGCAGGAGTCGGCGCTGAAAGCGACCGGGGTGGCTCGTTTCCAGTGGCATCTTCCTGCTGAGGAAGATCAACACAGTCTTGAGGCTTTGAGAACGGACTGGATGCAAGCAAGTGCACTCAAGCTCGCAACCATGACCGTCGATCTGGTGGAGTCCATAACGGAGGATGGCTGGTTGAGCCGGCATCGCTTCCAGGCCGCGGTGAGATCCCGCATGCTGGCCAATGGCTGGCTTCTTACATCGGGCAGGCTGCGGCTCGAAGATGCCGCAAGCTCCTTCCTTCAGCATGTACGACCACTTCGACGTATTCCGGAACTAGCAGCTCTGCCGAGCTCCGTTGAAGAGGCGAAATCACAATTGGGTCGACTTCTGCGGCCGATGAGAAGTGGAACGCATCCGCTTCGATGGATGGTCGTCGCGAGCTGGCTGTTTGACGACGTGGATGATCTTCGAGCGGAACTCGCGCATCCCAGCGAAAGGGACTGTTGGCCGGAGGTGAACAAGGAACTCAGTCAGGGGGCAACTGATAAGGAGGACGTGCGCGTTCGACTGGTGGCGTTCATGAGCGAAGGGGCGTCTGCCACATCAGCAGCGCGTGAGTACGGAGTGGACGTCAAGACCGCCATGGCATGGGCAGCATCTTCTGGGATTTCCACGAAGCGTAGGTCGAAGAAGCTGACGGCGGAAAGCCTGCTTTCAATCTTGCAGGCGCTTCAATTTGGCGACGACAGAAATGAACTCGCTCAGCGGTATAGCATTTCGAGTGGGACCATCACTCGCATCCTCATGACCGAGGTGGGGCTGCACGCCCAATGGGTCGCTGCTAGGAAAGCGAGATCCCGAGAGCGCGCACGTTCGACGTGGCTATCCCTTCTGGCAAGTGGCGAACATCAGGGCTTGAAGTGGATGAGAAAACTGGAGCCAGCCGCTTATGCGTGGCTGTATCGCAACGACACCGCCTGGCTTCGGGCCAACCTTCCGCCTGCTCCGAAAGAAAGTGCCCGCAGGGCGAGCCCAGCGGTTCGTTGGGATGTCCGTGATTTGGAGCTCAGTGCACGTGTCTTTCAGACTGCGCTGTCGCTGTCGAAGAACGGGGCAACAACGTTGCGACTCTGGCAGTTGTACCAGGTCCTTCCAGAGCTGAAGGCGAAACTAGGTCAACTACAACGGCTGCCCTTGACGCAGCGAGCGCTCGAGACCGTCCTTACAAGACGCGCAACTTCCACTTCCCCGAGCGAGCTACTCTGATTGCGCAGCCCGGCCGCTTTCCTGTCTTTGTGCATGATGGTTGACATGCAAATATGCGCTAGATTATGCTTTATGCATGCTCGAAACAGCGTCGCTCGCCAGGTTGCTCAACGCTAGGGAGGCGTGCAGACAGCGCGGCATTTCCCAGGCGCAAATTGCGTCTGCCGTTGGTGCCAGTCAGTCGCAGGTAAGCCGGATCTTGAACGGGCGAGGGCTGCGTAGATCTCGCTTGCTTGAAGATGTGTGCCTCTACGTCGAGCGCTTCGAAGTCGGCGTGACGGCCGATGCGGTGAGGGGCAACGAAGAGCTTGTCGACGCGTTGCGTTCTGCGTGGGACGGATCGGCCGGGCACGCAAAGGCATTGTCAACCGTCATTCGGTCCCTCTCTGCATTGCGACCTACGCCGATCAGTCGGTTGTAGGCTAGAAGGGCCCCCAGATTGCTCGTCGTACCTGCCCCCAAGCCTGGCGAGCTTGCCATCGGCTATTGGGGGGCCGTCCTCCGGTGGAACGGATTGAGTCGGAACGTCGCGGATGGACGTCAAGCGTTACGCCTATTCACAGGGCAATCGGTCAACTTCTGTGACGTACCTCGCGTCGAACTCTT
This sequence comes from Hydrogenophaga sp. 70-12, assembly GCF_001897365.1. Taxonomy (NCBI): domain Bacteria; kingdom Pseudomonadati; phylum Pseudomonadota; class Betaproteobacteria; order Burkholderiales; family Comamonadaceae; genus Hydrogenophaga; species Hydrogenophaga sp. 70-12. The sequence goes on along the minus strand of NZ_MKSS01000426.1, from coordinate 45,030 downwards.
GGCGAAGATCGCAGCAATGGACCTTGAGTCATATGTTCGGCATCACACAATGTTTCCTCTTCGTCGTGCAGTGACAAAAGACGTCTCCGGAGGGATGCTGGGGCAAGGAAAGTACCGTGCTTCCATGATCAGCGGGGGCACGTTGCGAGTGCCAAGACCGCAAGCTTATCTTTGCCAAGAATGCGTGCGCGAGGATCTTGGCTTTCACGGCTATGCCTACTGGCGTCGAGAACACCAACTGCCTGGGCAATGGAGATGTGACAAACATGGCGCCACACTGTCTCGCGTTGGCATAAGCCAGGCGGAGGCGTTCTACGCCTCGCCGGCCCAGATGCTGCCGCAGGCCAAGGTTGAGAGTGACTTGATGTTCGAGAAGGATGCGACGGATTGCGCGACGTACCGGTTCTTCGATATCTGTTCGCACCTGCTAGGCGGCGTTGTTGTCCTCCCCCTCGATGCCGTCTTTTCTGCAGCCAAGTATCGAGCCGAAGATCTTGGGATCAATACTGAAGCCTGCACCCTTGTCCGTCACCTGCTAAAACTAGAAGAAGTCCAGGCCTGCTATGACCGGCGATGGCTCGATGCCTTGAGTCAAGAAGGACTCACGAGACATGTGTTCAGCGATGACGTCTCAGGGAGTGCGATGTTCTCTACGCTGTCGGCCGCCCTTGTATTCGCGGCCTTGTACGAGACGAGTGAAGAAGCGATTTCAGGGATGGTTCTCTCAACAAGAGAGTGCACGAAAAGTCATTGACTCAGATTCGCATAGTTGCTGATAGGTAAACCGGAAAGCAATGGACGGGGCACTGGGGGGACTGCAACAGTGGTAGCGCCTTCCCAAGACAAGTGAGACTCACGAGAACCGACTCCAAAACTCCGACCAGAATGGCGTGTCGCGCAGCACGAGGTCTTCATACATGGCCATCTTGGATGGGCTTCCTTCCCGAATCGCCGCGACGGCTGGTGCGAGCGGCTCGAGCCAGGTTTGAGCTGCCGTGATGAAGTCTTCGAGCCGCAAGCTGTCATCCGCGCGTTCGAAGGCAACGCGGTGAGCAGCGATCCACAGTGCGATGATGACTCGTTGAATGCCTGCGGTCAGATCAATGATCAGCTTGGCAAGGTTGTCGTCGATCGGGAGCTTCTTCTGAACATACTGATACCGCGCAAGCACGTCCAGAAACTGGGACCTAAATCTTGGCGCAGTGTGATCGGAGAACTGTTCGAACCGATGGTAACCGGCAGTATTCAGTCGCTGCAAGGTACTCAAGCGCGAGGTCAGAGCACCGATTCCATCCGGCGTACCGGACACAAGCACTGGTATCTGGCCTGTGTTGACGAGATTGAGGAACCAGCGCACGACGCGATCTTCTACGATGCTGATTTCCGGCCGTTCTGCGGTGCCAGCGCGGTTGACTCGTTGCTTCAGGGACGAGATCTTGAAGAGATTCTGAATTTCATCGAGATGAAGAATCCCAAGGAAGCCAGACACGGCGACTTGCCGCCATTCGTCCAAAGCTCGCATTCCATCTGGAATTCGTTCCTTCGCCAGCCAGTTGTCGAATCGCCGACCGCCAGTGGCCTCGTCCCACGCAAGCATCAGCGCACGCGCAAGGTCCGATGAGCGCCCAGAGGGTGGAGCCTCTACGGACAGCCACAGGACTTGGGTCAACCCCCCGATGACCTTTGGGAATCGTTCATGACGAATGACCTGAGGGCCAAAGGCATGTAGGCATCGAAGGCAGGCCTGTGTTTTGCCGACACCAGACAGCCCCTCTACTGCTGCCGCGGTTGCTTGTGGAATTCGAATGCCGGCGCGAGTCGCATCTCCACTAACTGAGGCCCAGGTAGACGCTTGTCTGGGGTCTCTGTAGCTGTATCCCTGGCGTACCATCAGATCGATTGAATGAAACAGGCGTCGCTCGACCAACGTCGGGACATGCAAATCACGAACAGACATCAAGTCATGCAGACGAACATGCTTCGGAGTCGAGCCCAGATCTGTGGGTTCCGGTGGCAGATAGAGCAGGGAACTGAGAGTGGCGTCCGACGATTGAATGCCTGGCAAACACTCCGTGAGGAGGTTGCCCGCGTATGGGTTTGAAGGGTCCTCTGCCTTCATCTACCTGTCTCGGTTTGCGCGTTCGAGCAGTGTGGACATCATCGCGTCGTGGGCGATCTCCGCTTCATACCGAGGTACTTCCAAAGGGCAAGACTCCGCCATAGGATGCGCAAGTGATGCAGCTTCCTCCAAGTGGCGAGCCTCTGTCATTGTGGGCATCGGCCCGTCGAACTTGTCGATCGCTTCTTGAGTCAAGCGATTTGCATTGTCCCGGATCTCTTGAAGGCGCCTTCGTGACTGAATGGAGGCCGCAAGCCGTGCATGTTCTTCAGCGGGCCTGTCCATGACCTCTTTTGCGAGTACGTCTGCCCACTCATCCATACTGTAGTGAGGCGATGCCCTCGACTCGCCGGTCAAGGTCATCTCAAACATCTGGTGGTCCTTGGGCGACGGCGTCCAAATCGTTTCCATGCCACCAGGGTGATGATGAACGGGTACGTTCCAGCCGCCGAAGTTCCGCGCGCGGGTGGTCCATTCAAGCTCATGAATATGATTGGAGGTGTACATGCAACCAGCATGCCAAACCCCATCTGATTTGACACGCGCCGTAGCCGCGGGGAGCAGCTCAGCGACGAGGTCATGCTCAAACACTTGACGCTGATACGCAGCCCCGACAGAGTGACCCCAGCGCCAAAGGCCTGCCGGAGATGGGAACACGCCGGCAGCTCTCATCTCGCCCGTCATTCGATCGCTACGGTTTGCAGTGAAGTTGTAATCCGCAAACGCAATCGATAAGTAGTCCGCGTAGTCTTTCAACGTAAAGGTGCACTTTCGCGGATCGACCTTGCGCAGCTCGAGTTCATGTCGACGAGCGTCCATTGCGCCTGGAATGAACCAGAATTGCTCGTCCTTGATGATGCGAAACTGCACCTCGACCGTACCCTTCAGATCCCCGCGGTAGGGAGGTGTGTAGGCGACGTCGTAGTCGAGCTTGAGTGCTGTGTGCTTGTGTCCGGCCGAGAGATACTCGCCGCGGTCACACAGGAGGCGGTAGCAGAGAGTTGGGGCTGGAACCAACTGCGTTGCCAGCGCGAACTGAGGAATTCGTGTGGAAAGTGAATGCGACATGCACGCGTTGAAGATGGCGACCTTTGCGGTCGACCAGCTGGGACCCGTGAGGCAAATGTAGAAGCCCATGATGGCCGTCGACCAGATGTCGACAATGATGTACACAATGGGACGACCGATAATCCAGGCTCGTTTCACCGATGATCGAAGATAGATGTCTCCTATCGTTGAATCGATCGCCCAGGTGTGCGCCGGACCGGGTACACCCTTCCAGCTTCGTGCAGTCAGACCTCTCAACTGGCTGTTGAAATGATGTTTTGTAGTTTGCTCCGCTAGACGCTCGAGCTGACTCGAATCCCACATGAGCACGCGTCGAATCTGCTGGGCGTTCGGATACGATCCCTGCGGGCCTAGTTCGTACTTCACTTCACCATCAACATCCTTGGCCGTTGCAACAAAGGATGAGCCCAAGATCAGCTTTATCCGCGCTGGCATCGGCGGCTTAGGCCTGGGGATCTGTTTGTCTGCAGCAAGAATCCGCAAGCGCCAGTCCGTGCTCATGCCAGGCTGAATCGAAGCAATGGGAACTCCAGTGGCGCGTGCGATTCTTTGTGCGGTAGATTTCCGCCCCGCCTTGCCTCGAGTGGGCGCCTCGTTCTTGGGCGGGTCGCACGGCCTCGCTTCCCCTGGGGCGCCACAGCGATGACGCAAGGGGTACAGGCTCGACTCGTGCATGCCCCATCTGCACAAAGACGACCAATGCTTGTAGATGTAGGCGCGACTGACCCGCTTGGTTTGCATCGTTTCACTCACAAGTGGAGCAATGCTCTTGTGAACGATGATGCACTCTTGGAGTTTTACCAAGTCCAGAAAGAGCGCCATCTTGGCGATCCGGTCCTCGTGATCGATTCTTGCCAGCTCTCTATTTCCTCCGCGACCCTTTGACGATGGATCGGATCCATTCGGTACAAAACGACGCTCAACAGAAACTGGCAAAAGGAGCTTCGCCGAGTGAAGCTCCTGGAGTTGCGTGCGGTCGAGCCACAGGAGATTGCCGACCAGCCGCGCGGGTGGCTTCTTTCGAGGTCGCCGGAGGCGCTCTATCGTTACACGTGCTCTCCCTCCCTTGGACTTCGTCGGAGAACTTGCCTCAGAGTAGAGGAGGACCGCGCATGTCACATCCAACTCAGGGGCGTCGAGTATCACCCGGTAGATGCCTGGAAGTATGTTGCTTCGACTTCGCGAGCGATTGACCACACGGAACGTCGAGTCGGCGATCATTTCCACGAGGTCCTCCGCATCTCGATAGGGTTGTAGGCCAGAAAGGCCTCGCGTTCTATCAAGCGGAAGGGAACATGAAACTTGATAGGTCGACGGAGATCGACGGACAGAGGGCCGTGTACGACGGATTGCCACAGAGCCTTCTGCGCTTGCGGCTCCGAGCCGAGATGCTTGGTGAGGAGATGAATCAACTCAGTAATGGATCTGAACTGATTGAGCTCGACGAGCTTTGATGCGAACGTCCTCTCCTGCTCGGTGGTATCACGGTGGCGCGTCCAACATGCGACAGTTTTTAAGTTGTCCGCGACGGCGGGGTGAAAGACCTCGGGAGTGATGAGGAGCCAGTCGATGCCTCTGCATTCCCAGTACGCCCTCTCGACCTCAAGTAGATTCATCTTGCGTTTTGGTAATCGGGCATCTTGCTTGCAGGCCACCGCTGTTGCGTTGAAGCGCCCATCTCCTCCACGCCTAACCACGAAGAAGTCGGTGGACATGCGCCACAGAGCTGTGGCGCCATCGCCGCTGGTTCTCGGGTGTTTGACACCCAGCTGCAGACAAAGTCCGACCGTCCCTGGAAATAGCCTAAGTGGGTTGCCTTGGTCGTAGTCGAGCAGCGGATGATTGGATGGTTCGATGGATAGCCGATACTGCTCAAGGCAGTCCGTCACATCGGTCAGCATCCGGATGAAGTACAGGCCAACGAGTTCTTGATCGCTCAACAAGTGCCGTTGTCGGCCGTTCCAGATATGGAGGTGGCTTCTTCCAACGGAAGCCGGATCACCGCGCCCGACTTGGTGCCAAGGGACATAGAGGTCGTAGGTGCCTGATCCCCTGCCTTGGCGTTCGAAGCGTTCCAGCACCTTGGGCGTAAAGCGTTTCGTCGTTCTCATGCAATCCCCGAGAAAAAGGAGAAACGAAAGGGGATTGACGAGACCGCTTGACGACTCGTACACTGAAGCAGTCCTGCAAAGACTTCTTCGGAATCCCCGGAGAACCGGCGGCGACCCGTTACAGCGGGTCGCCGTTTTTCTTTGTCTACATGTTCAGCCTCCTACGATGGTCGTGTGCGATCACGCACCCAGTGCGAACTGGGACCGTCCTTTCCTGCGTGATGAGTTGCGCGAACGAAGAACTCGTGAGCGAGAGTGAGGTGATAGCCGGCGGAACCCCGTGGGCCTGACACGGTCGTTGTTGCGGCTTGCCAGAGAGTTTCGCTACGGGGCGAACTTGCCTTGACCCGGTGCTTGGATTGAGTACCCTTGGCGTGCCAGTGCTGAGGGGACTTCTCCGAGGCTTCAGGTAGACAGGTCCCCAGAGCGGGATCTGTCTGCTTGATTTCACATGGTTTCCTCCTGCAAAAGGGACATCACACGATCCAGGACATCATCCGGTAGCTGGTTGGATCTTGATCTAAGGGTGAGAATGCAGGCGCTCACTCTCGGAGGAAGGGGATTTCCGGAGTACATGTCCTGAATGGCTAGGCTAACCAGCATCTGCCGATCGTCGTCGCTTAATTCCAGGTACGAGGCAATGCTTGTGACGCGACTTGGGGTGGCCAATCGCTTTGAGTTTTCGAGCTCACTGTAGTAGCTCGTGGAGAGACCAAGCAGAGAAGCCATACTCGCTTGGCTAAAACGTCTAGTGGTACGCAGCCGGTACAGCATTTCGCCAAAGCTGCTAGGTGGCTGAGACACCTTTCCGGTCCGGTTACTGGCTCCGCCGCGAACTGGCGGATGGTCCGGCGACGGACATCCGAGATGGTTCGGCTCAAGAGCCATTCTCATGTGTGGGACCTCGCGCCTTGATCGGAACTTCTGTGTTTGACGGCTCGGAAAGTATGTGACCAGGTCGCTGGTTGAGATCAAGAAGTTGACATGGCAATAGGTGAACTCCTTCTTCTCACCTTTCACCAGCGGTGAGAACAATGAACGAGTTCTTCTCACCGTTCACCAAAGGTGAGAACAACGAACGAGTTCTTCTCACCATACTGAACTGTCAGATTGATCGAGGACGTCGTACCACCATGGTTGGGATTGAAGGAGATGCCAAGCACTGGCCGCAAGAGTGGTTGCGGCAGCTTCCGTTGCGTATGGAGGCCATGCAGCATGCAGGCGTACGTCGAAGTGAATTCCATTTTGCCGCGTACGTTCTACTCTGAAGACAGCATCTCAGTGCGTTCAGCCGCCATTCGACGCCTCTGAATATGCCGTTCACGGTTGGGCACTAGGTCTAGGATGGCGAAGTCGGCGCTTCAATGCAGCCTCTCTGGCCGCCGATGCTCCTGTCCCCACTCATACAGAAACCGCGTAACCATGCGCCGAACCTCCCTGGCATTGAGCCTCGCATTCGAATAGACCGAGCTTGGTGGTATAGGAAGTACGCCTGCTGGGAGACCCCATTCAATTCTGATGTCTTCCACCACACCTCGCGCCAGAACGGGCATGTGCTCCCGCCGAGGCTCAGGCATGTACACGATGATGAACCTCGAAAGCAGTGGTCGCGGAATGTTGCCAAGCCCGTTCGCCGTGGCCCAGAAACTCAGCCGAGTCATGTCGCAGGTCGTCTGAAGGAACGTGTCGTGCCAGCGCTTGGCTGACTCCGATTCGAGGAGACCCAAAAGCACAGACGTGATGGGCGCGCTATTGCTCGTACGACTTGTCACTTTGTCCAGTTCATCGAGCAACACAAGGCCGCTCGCGCTCTGGTGCCGCAACATCAGATTCAAGAGTGGCGACGGTTCGCCAGAGGCCCAACCCCTCGGCGTTCCGGTAATCGGTTTGCTGTCATGCATGCCACCAATTCCCAGCGGCAAGAACGGCAGCTTGAGTAGTTCCGCGATGCGACGTACAAATCGTGTCTTGCCGGACCCCGGGAACCCAACCACGAGCACAGGAGGTAGCTGCAGTTGTTGCACGCCGAACAAGCAACGGGATTGCAGCAAGACCCCCAGTTCGTCGATAGCCGCGTCCGCCCAGGGGAACTCGGCCCTCATGGCGATCAGGATCTCTTCGACGTGATGTAGTGGCGGCATGTGCGCCACTGGCAGGTAACCCAGCAATGGCTCGTACTGCTTGATGACCTCCCTGTCTTCCTTGCAGTTGCCGGGATTGATCGGTCCGTGAACCACCCGAAGCACATGCGCTGTTTGCGTGGCGTCGGCGCTTCCATCGATGGTCGAAAACGCGCCTTGCGCTGTGGAGGCCATTGCAGCGATTTGGTCACCTCCAAAGACGTTCAGCGCGACGATCTGCTGCAGTCGACCATTCCATAAAGTCGCACATTCCATGGCATCCCGTCGTTGGCGCAGGTGCTTGGTCAACGCAATCCAAAGCCCCATGCCCACACTCTCGAAGAACTGCTTGCGAGCCGCTTCTGCGCGCAACGGAAAGTGCTGCGTGTCGTTGACCGATAGGACCGCAATGGCACGGATGACCGCCAAACAGTCTCGCGTGGACCAAGTCGAAAGCTTTGCGTCCCGCTCAGCCTCCATCGCCAAGTCGATGCACTTGAGGAGTGTTTCAGCTACCGATGCGGGAACCAGAAGTTTGGGCGGCGCACTCGCCGAAGCCGTCTCTGCGAGCACAAGCCTGGGCAGCCCATAGTTGCCCAGCGACGTCGGCGCCACTTGCCATGCACCATGAGCGAGCGCCAGATCACTCATGGCCAACTGGACCATGGCGAACGCCTCAAGCAGATAGGCGTTTCGCGTGTTTCGGCCCATCTCGTGCAGCCACTCGTTGCGAAAATTCCGAACGCTGTCATCATCGAGCTCAAGGGCCTCGAGCTCTTCGAGGACCCTGATGGCAAGTTCTGAACGCCTGGGGCTCTCCACAGGGGATGAGAGCGCTCGTCTGATCAGGCGTCGAAACGCGCCGAATCGCCGAGGTGCGTTGTTCGTGTCCGTTGCGATGAGCAGCAACGGGTGGCGGAAGCCTCGTCCGCCAATGAGTGAAGAAGTGGGTCGAGCGTCGGTGCGCTCCTTGGCATCTGCAACCATGTTCGCCTCCAAAAAGGTGGAACGGTTGCGGTGCAGGTCCTGCGGTGTTGCAGGACGTTCGGAGAGCAACCCCCGAGTCGTGGGACAAAGCGCCCACGAAGTCAGGCTACGTCACGTTGCATCGCGAAGCAAGCTTCGAGTTCGAAGTGGCCGACGAACGCGAGCGGACGACGAATTTGCGCTATCGGATACTCCGTACACGACTTCGGATATGCCGCAAATTCTTAGAGCGCGAGACACTTGTTGTCGCTCCGTTCTTTTGCCCACCTCAGACGAGGCTGCGGGCGAATTCATCGACCGTCATCACCTCGGTGCCTGCCGCGCGCGCCCGGTCGAACAGGTCGTCGGCGAGTGATTCGAATCCGGGCACCGGGCTCATGCAGTCGCGAAGCAGGACCACCCGGGGCGTGGCCGCGGGCGTCCTCCTGCCCAGGAACCGCATGAACTGGTCGTAGCTGGCCGCCACGCAGTGGCTCGAGGCCTGGCCCGCGATCGCGATCACCTCGGCACCGTCGGCCAGTGCGGTGGCCAGCGTGGTGTTGAACTGCGTGGCCGGCACCGAGGCCACGGGCGCGTCGGCCTCGAACACACCGAAGTGCTCGCTCAGTGGGTATTCACCCTTGAGCACCTTGGTGACGGCGCGCTGGTGCGCCATTTCCCAGGCCGCGAGGCTGCGCGCCAGATCGCCCTGGATGTTGTGGCCCCAGGTGCCGGTGACGCAGTGCACCGGCCAGACCACCATGCCCGCCTTGCCGGCCGCGGCCAGTTGCTCGAGCATGCCGATCACCTGTTCGGTCAGGCGGGCGTCGCGCGGCCGGTAGGAGCCGGCTCGCACATCGTCCGCGGTGATGAAGCTGAACGGCGCCACGGGCTGTCCGTCCGGGCCGAGCCAGAAGGTGGTGCGCTCGACCGCCACGCTGGCGTGCGAGTCCAGCGTGACCGTGATGCCGCCGATGCGGCTTGCGTTCGAGTCAATGAGGCCGGCCAGGCGCTTGAGGTCTTCGTTGGCGCCGGCCACCGGCAGGGCGGCGCCCTCGATGTCGCAGAAGTCGTTCTGGGGATCGATGATGAGCAGTTGGGTGCGCATGGCAGTCACTCCTTGCTGGCAGGCGATTCGACCGATCGGAAGGTGCGCGGAAAGACCGCGGCGCGCTCGCGGTCGAGGATGCGATAGCCCATGGCCGCACGCCCCGCGTCGCCCGCGATCGAACCCGCCTCGAGCAGGAACTGCGCATCGAGCATGCGCTTGCGAAACGCGCTCTTGTCCATGGGGCGGCCGAGCACGATCTCGTAGGTGCGCTGCAACTGCGGCAGCGTGAAGGGCTCCTCCAGCAGGAAGGCCGGCAGCGAGGTGTACTCCACCTTGCCGCGCAGGCGCTCCACCGCCGCGGCCAGGATCTCCGCGTGGTCGAAGGCCAGGCGCTTGCGCAGGGCCGCGTTGACCTCGATCCACTCCGACGCCGCCGACGCCATCTCCTCGCTGTCGGCGGGCGGTGGGACCAGGGCGAAGTAGACATGGGTGGTGCACCACCCGCGGGGGTCGCGCGTCGCACTGCCCCAACTGCCCAGTTGTTCCAGGTAGGGCGCGCTGAACCCGGTCTTCTCGCCCAGCTTGCGCAGCGCACAGTCGGCCAGGCTGGCGTCCAGGTCCACGTTGACGAATCCGCCCGGCAGGGCCAGGCGGCCCGGGAATGGATCGGTGGCTGCCTCCGGGCGGCGCACCAGCAGCACCTTCAACTGCTCGTCGAGCACCGTGAAGATCACGACGTCGACGGTGACCAGCGGTCGCTCGAAGTCGGGTGCCGCAACGCGAGAAGGGGATCGTTGGCTGGCCATGCTTGACATCTCCGGTTTGAGTTGTACTATACAACCCATAAGAGTTGTACAGTACAACTCAATAAGGAGCCCCAAATGCTTGGCATCCGCTTCATCAAGTCGCAGCCCACCACCCACCTCATGCAGTTCCGCGGCGGCAAGCTCGTGCGCGAAGGGGCCGGGCTGTCCTTCTTCTACTACGCACCCACCACTTCCCTGGTCGCGGTGCCGATCGCCAGCCGCGACGCCGGCTTCATGCTGGACCTGGTGACCAGCGACTTCCAGGGCGTGACGGTGCAGGGCGAGCTCACCTACCGGGTGGGCGACCCGGGCCGCATCTACAAGTTGATGGACTTCTCGCTCGAGCCCGACGGCACCACCTACGCCTCGGAGGACCCGGAGCGCCTGCAGGACCGGGTGGTGATGCAGGTGCGCGCCATCGTGCAACAGGTGATCCAGGGCCTGTCGCTGCGCAACGCGCTCAAGGCCACGGCCGAGGTCGCGCGCGCCGTTCAGGAGCAACTGGGCCGCCAGCCCGAGGTGCAGGCGCTGGGGCTGGAGATCCTGGGGGTGGCGGTGGTGGCGATCAAGCCCACGCCCGACATCGCCCGCGCGCTGGAGGCCGAGGCGCGGGAGGCCAATCTCAAGGCGGCCGACGACGCCATCTCGCAGCGGCGCATGGCCGGCGTGCAGAACGAGCGGGCCATCCGCCAGAACGAGCTGGACACCGAGATCGCGGTGGAGGTGAAGAAGCGCGAGATCCAGGAGACACAGATGGAGGCCCGGGCCGCGGCCATGCGGCGCCAGAACGAGTTGCGCGCCGAGCAGATGGGCGCCGACATCGAGCTGGAGAACCAGCGCAAGGCCTTCGTGGCCAGCGAAGCCGAGAACACGCGCCAGGCGGCCGAGGCCCAGGCGCACAAGGTGCGCGCCGTGATGGACGCGCTGGAGAAGGCCGACCCCCGGGTGGTGCAGGCGCTGGCGGCCGTGGGCATGCAGCCGGGCCAGCTCATCGCCCAGGCCTTCGGCGGCATCGCCGAGCGGGCCGAGCGAATCGGGCAGCTCAACCTGTCGCCCGAGTTGCTCAACTCCCTGTTGGGCGCGGGCGGTGGGGCCGCGGCGTCGGCGGTCACGCGGAGGTCGGCGTGACCACCGCCGCCAGCGATCGGCGGGTGGTGCTGGTGACGCGGCGCACGCGGCTCGATACCCTCATCGCGCGCCACAACACGCTCGGGCAGGCGAGGTTCTATGTGGAGCACCTGGGGGCCGACTTCTCGGACTACCTCAAGGAGAACGAGGCCTACGCGGCCAGCCTGCGGGTGACGGTGCAGGCCCTGCAGGCCTGGGGGCGCTACCAGATCGTCGACCGTTCGCTGCTGGCCAACTTCGTCTTCGCGCCGAGCGACATCGTGGTGGCCCTGGGCCAGGACGGCCTGGTGGCCAACACCATGAAGTACCTCGAGGGCCAGCCGCTGGTGGGGCTCAACCCCGAGCCCTCGCGCTGGGACGGCGTGCTGCTGCCGTTCCAGCCGGCCGATCTCGCCGCCATCCTGCCGGGCGTGGCGGCGGACCGGCGCGACACCCGCACGGTGACCATGGCCGAGGCACGACTGAGCGACGGCCAGGTGCTGCGCGCGGTGAACGACCTGTTCGTCGGTCCGCGCAGCCACACCTCGGCGCTGTACGAGCTGTCGCACGGGTCGACCACCGAGTTCCAGTCCTCCTCGGGGTTGATCGTCTCCACCGGCCTGGGCTCCACCGCCTGGCTCAAAAGCATCGTCACCGGGTCGCTCGCGATCGCGCGCAGCCTGGGCGCCAGCACCGACGACGAGGACTACCAGCCCATGCCCTGGGAGGAGCGGGCCCTGGTGTTCGCGGTGCGCGAGCCGTTCCCCACGCGCACCTCTCAGGCCACGCTGGTGCACGGGCGGGTGCTGGCGGGCGCGCCGCTGCGGGTGCGCTCGCGCATGCCGGACAACGGGGTCATCTTCTCGGACGGCATGGAGGCCGACCACTTGCAATTCACTGCGGGGATGGAGGCGAGGATTGAGCCCTCGAGGACGACCGGCAAACTGGTGCTTTGAGCAGTGTTTGGGTATCGGTGTTGAGCAAATGAGGGTCTTGTCTAGTGGGGCAGAGATGGGCCCTCATCGGGGGAATCGAGGCGCATTGCCGTGCGGCTGCCTCAAGCCAAGCCGCATCATCGTGGCCTAGAAGTGACGCTGCAGATACCGAGCTTTGCAGCACCCAGGTATTCGGACTCGGCGAGATTTGTTGGCGCTTGTCAGTGGGCGCGCGCGCCAACGCCCGGCGCGCCGCTGATCTACTTCATTGCGCCTCGTGCCTTCACCCTCGAGGCCGGTAACCTGTTTCTGGACTCCAATGGCATCAATGTCGTCTCCGGCGCCTTGCTCGCGCCTTCGCGGCTGAGCTGTGCCACACGCCGGCGCAGTTGCTGGTGCAGACGCACTGGACGCAGGACCGCATCGCCAGCCGCAGCGGTTTCCGTTCGGTGGACGCGCTGCAGCGCGCGTTCGCGCGCCAGCACGCCGTCACGCCGCAGGCCTATCGCGACGGCGCGCGGCGCCACTGAGGCTGACACGCGCTGCTTCCATTACAGTAGCGCTGGCACCTGTCCGCGCTGACTGACCTTAGGGAGGCAAGAGCTGTCATGACAAGGAAGACAAACGATGCCGTGTGCCACCCGGTGCGGGGGCAGCGTCGCGATGGATCCTTGCGCCACCGGCGCTCGCGCCTGTCGACGGCGGTGCTGGCCCTGGTCTGCGCGACCCTGGGCGCCCCATGGCGCAATCGATCACGGCCATCGGTGACGTGAATCCGGCCCCTGTCTCGACGCCGACCTGGGACGTGCCGGGTGGCGAGATCTATGTCGGCGACACCGGCGGCGTGGGCACCTTGACCATCCAGGGCGGCGCCACGGCGAGCAGCGCGACCGGCGCGCTCGGCTACACCGGGGGCGACGGCACTGTCACCGTCACGGGCAGCGATGCCAGCGGCAGCGTGTCGAGTTGGACCATGCCGGGCGATCTGGCCGTCGGCGCGGGCGGCACGGCGTCCCTCTCCATCCTGAATGGCGGCCTGGTGAGCAACGCGTTCGGCAACATCGCCTCGGGCGGCGGCACGGCATCGGCCACCGTCTCGGGCGTTGACGTCCATGGCAACCGCTCGACCTGGATCAATGCCGTTACCCTCACCGTGGGCAATGCCGGCGCGGGCTCGCTGCTCATCGAGAACGGAGGCCTGGTGCGCAGTGTCCAGGGCGCCATCGGCGGCACCACCGGCGTGGGCCCGGGCGTTTCCAGCGGTACGGTCACGGTCAGGGGCAGCGACGGCAATGGCCGCGTCTCGACCTGGGAACTCGGCAACAACCTGTATGTGGGTTTTCTGGACCCTGGTGACTTGTTCGTTGAAGACGGCGGTGCGATCACGGGCCACACCGCCTACATCGGTTACCAGGTGGGCGGCAACGGCACGGCCACGGTGTCGGGGCAAGACGCCGTCAGTGGGCGCGCGTCGAGCTTCGATTTCTCCGCGCAACTGAACGTCGGCTACGAGGGCACCGGCGAACTGACCATCGAAGACAGCGGCACGGTGCGAACGTCACTGGCCCGCATCGCCGTTCAGGCCGGCTCCACCGGCACGCTGCACCTCAACGGCAATGCGCTCGCGCGCGGCGTACTTGAAACCGACGTGGTGATCCGGGGCGACGGCGCCGCCACGCTCGACCTCAACGGCGGCATCCTGCGGGTGACCTGGGACGAGTCGGACTTTCTGCGCGGCTTCACCACACTGGCCGGGGGCGCTGAGGGCGTGTGGCTCGACACGAACAACCATGCGGTGGGCATCGGCACCGCCTTCACCGGCGCGGCCAGCTTCAACAAGCTCGGCCTGGGGGCGCTGACGATGTCCGGTCTCAGCACCTACGCGGGCGCCACCACCATCACCGCCGGCACCTTGCGCGCCGGCGTGGCCAACGCCTTCAGCGCGGCCTCCGCGCACACGGTGGCGGCCGGCGCCACGCTCGACACGGCGGGCCTGGACCAGACCGTGGCCAGCCTGGACAACGCGGGCACCGTCGCGCTGCTGGGCGCCGCGCCGGGCAGCCGGCTGACGGTGAGCGGCGCCTACGTGGGCCACAACGCGCTGCTGAGGATCGGCACCGCCTTGGGCGACAGCAGCAGCGTCAGCGACCGCCTGGTGCTCGATGGCGCCGGTGCCAGCGCCAGCGGCACCACCACCGTGCAGGTCACCAACCTCGGCGGCCTGGGCGCGTTGACCACGGGCGACGGCATCGAGGTCATCAGCGCCATCAACGGCGCCACCACCACGGCCCAGACCACCCGAGACGCCTTCCGGCTCGCGGGTGATCACGTCGACGCAGGCGCCTACGAGTACCGCCTGTACGCGGCGGACGCCAACGGCGCGGGGGAGAACTGGTTCCTGCGCTCCAGCGCGCTGGCGGCCGATGCCGCCACGCCCGCCTACCGCGTGGAGGTGCCGCTGTTCGCCGCGCTGCCCGAGCAACTGCGCCTGGGGAACGCCGTGATGCTGGGCAACTGGCACCAGCGCATCGGCGATGGCATCGCCCGCGGCGCCGAGCGTCAGACCTGGGCGCGCATCATCAGCGCGGAGCGCACCATCAGCCCCAGTTCGTGGTCAAGGTGGCGCAGCAATTTTGGGGGCACGACCCGCACACTGTTCAAGGACCGGCCGCTCATGAGCGCGAAGCCGATCTGCAGTGCCAAGCCCAGCTTGAGGCTGCCGCTGCGCCATCGCGCCAGCAACTAGTGCTCGGTGCACTGCAGCTGAAAAACGCCTGCAACTCGAACTCGCTGAGTTCGCACGCGATGTCGCGCAGGCACAGGTAAGACGTTTGCAAGCCTTGCATGGCCGCGCTCCTCGACGATTTGGGGGCCGAAAACGATTCGCTGCGGCGAAGTGAACAGCAATGTTCGAACAATCAATGACTTACCGACCACCCCCCCGCGTCAGTACTGGAGAGTTATACGTCACTTTTTGCACTGAAATCAAAAGGACCCCTTGATCGGAACCTTCGCATCTGCCGACCGGCCTCGCGCGGTGGCTGCCCAGATTCAGCCAATCGAACAGACCTATCGTCCGTGCGAAATCCTCGCCATGCTGCCCGGAGCGATGTGGCGCATGGAGTATCGAAGTCGCGCACTCGTTGACATCATGATTGCTAGCCTGAGATTGGAGAGTAGCGCGACCTTCACGACTTCAGTGCATACCATGCGACGCCGTCTCCACTCACGGCGCATTCCACGGCGCTTTCCGCGATGAGGTAGTTCATGCAAGCCACGGCCTCGCCCGTGGCGAGACTCAGTTGCTGTCCATCCTGCGCCCCTATGGCGCGGTGAAAGAGGGCGGGGAACACGTCCACGATCCGTTGCGGCCCGTTGCATAGCGATTGGCGCAGCCGCTCCAGCGCCTGGTCCTGGCTGGCCCTGAGCGAGTCCAGGCGTTGGTGCAGCCCGTAGAAGGGCTCGTTGTGGGAGGGCAACACCAGCACATCGGCGGGCACCTCCCGCGCCAGCTTGTCCAGCGACTCGTACCACTCCTTGAGCGGATTGGCCTGAGGTTCGGTGGCGAACACCGATACGTTCGACGAGATTCGCGGCAGCACTTGGTCGCCCGCGATCAGCAAATTCAGGTTGTGGCAGTACAGGCAGGCATGCTCCGGCGAATGGCCGCCGGTGGTGATGACCCGCCAGTCGTGCGGGCCCAATGGCACCAGATCGCAATCCTGCAGGCGCCGGAAGCTCTCGGGTAGCGCGTGGATGTGCTTGCCGAAGCTGCCAAAGCGGCTGCGGTAGCCTTCGATGGCCGCTTCCGACCAGCCGGCGCGGCGGTGGAACAGCACGCCGTCGGGCGGCGCCTCGCGATTCGTGTCGGCATGCATCACGCGGCAACTCAGGTATTCCAGCCGGCTCATGTGCAATGGTATGCCTGCACGGCGCGTGAACCAGCCGGCCAATCCGATGTGGTCGGGGTGCATGTGCGTGGCGTACACCCCCTGCAGGGGGCGCGCCAGCGGACCCTGCGCCATGAGGGCCAACCAGTCGGCCACGGTGGCGGGATCGTTCAGGCCGGTGTCCACCAGCACCCAGCCATCGCGCGTGTCGATGGTCCAGACGTTGATGTGGTCGAGCCGGAATGGCATCGACAGGCGGATCCAGCGCACGCCGGGGGCGAGTTCGACCGTGTGGCGCGGCGCGGGCGGCTCGAACGGGTAGGTCAGCGCAGCAGTGTCGGGCTTCGTCATGGTGCAAGGTCAGATGCCGGTGAGCCCGCCCGTGCACAGCAGGGTCTGGCCGCTCACGTAGTCAGACTCAGGAATGCAGAACAGGTAGGCCGCGCCGGCGGCCTCCTCGGGCGTGCCGGCCCGGCCCAGCGGGATGCTGCGCTCAAGCATGGCCATCAGGTCCGGGTTCACGCCCACCTTGATCGCGCGTCCATCGACCTGGATGGCGGCGCCGGCATCGGTGGTGGCCTCGGTCATGCGGGTCCCGATGAGGCCGTAGGCCACGCAGTTGACCGTGGTGTTCAGGCGACCCCACTCCTTGGCCAGCGTCATGGTCAGGCCCACGATGCCGGCCTTGGCGGCAGAGTAGTTGACCTGCCCCACGTTGCCGAAGACACCCGCGACCGAGGAGATGTTGACCACCTTGCGCACCACGCGGCGGCCGGCCTCGGCGTCGGTCCGGCTCAGCGCCCGGATCACCGGCTGCGCCGCCCGCAGAATGCGGAACGGCGCGGTCAGGTGCACGTCGATCATCGCGTGCCATTGCTCGTCGGTCATCTTCTGGATGACGTTGTCCCAGGTGTAGCCTGCGTTGTTCACAAGAATGTCCAGCCCGCCGAACGCGCTGGTGGCCGTGCCGATCAGCCGGTCCGCGAAATCTGCGTCCGCCACGCTGCCGCAGCAGGCCACCGCCTCGCCGCCCAGCGCGATGATTTCCTCGCGCACGGCCATGGCGGGCTCGTTGTCGAGGTCGTTGAGGACGAGCCGGGCGCCTTCGCTCGCGAGCTTGAGGGCCATCGCCCGGCCGATGCCCCGGCCCGATCCGGTGACCACGGCCACCTTGCCCCGCAATTTTTCCGACATGGTGTGCTTCTGTGTTTACCGGGCGGTTGCCGCCTCGGCGTCGTAGGCGTCAACGCTGCCTTGCTGGCGCAGGACGGCGCGCTGGATCTTTCCGGTCGCCGTCTTCGGCAAGCTGTCCATCTGGCGCAAGTAACGCGGCTTGGCAAAGCGCGGCAGCTGAGCGCTGGCCTGGCGGACGATGTCCGCCATGTCCAGCACCGCGCCTTCGCGGGGCACCAGGGCCAGCATCACCTCATCCTCCCCGCCCGCGCCCTGCGCCGGAACGGCGTAGGCCGCCACTTCGTGGATACCCGGCAACTGGCCCACCACGGCCTCGACTTCTGTGGCCGAGATGTTCTCGCCACGTCGGCGAATGCAGTCCTTGATGCGGTCCACGAAGGTAATGAGCCCCTGCGCGTCCCGCGTGCCGGCGTCGCCCGTGTGAAACCAGAGGTTGCGCCATGCCTCGACCGTTTTCGCCGGGACGTTCAAGTAGCCCGCCATGAAGCCGAAGGGCACCTTGGGCCGCACCAGGATTTCGCCCACCTGCCCGACCGGCACGGGTACGTCGGTCTCTGGGTCGGCGATGCAGATCTCGAATCGGTCCTCGTGCGCCCAGCCGGCCGCGTTCGGCGCCGGCTGCCCGATGCGTCCCCAGATGGGAATGCCGACCTCGGTCATGCCGAACCCGGACAGGACGTCCTTCACGCCGAAGCGCTCGCGGAACACGGCTTCGTGCTGGGCGGGGTTGGGTGCGCTCAGGCTGGCGCGCAAGCGGTGGTTGCGGTCCTGCTCCGTGGGCGGCTGATTGATGACGAACATGGCTGTGGTGCCGAGGTGGTTGGTCAGCGTGGCACCGGATTCCCGGATGTCGGCCAGCCAAGTGCTGGCGCTGAAGCGCTGCTTCAGGAAGGCCGGGATGCCCGCCAGCACCGTGGCCCCCAGTTGCAGGAACAGGCCGTTGGCATGGAACAGGGGCAGGCAGATGTAGTACTTGTCGGTTTCGGTGATTTCCAGGCTGCGTATCGACCCCAGCCCAAGCAGTGCGCAGTGGCAGTGCGGCATCAGCACGCCCTTGCTCGGCCCGGTGGTGCCGGAGGTGTACATGATGCAGAAGATGTCCTCGGGCCTCGGCGCGGGGCCCTCCCAAGGCGCGCAGGCGTTGCTGTCCGTCCAGGCCACCTGGCGCAAGTGCTCGGGCACGGCGGCGGGCGCATCGCCCACCACGATCAGGGTGCGCAGGTGGGGCAGTTCCTCCGCCAGGATGGCGATGTGTTCGACCAGCGATGCGTCCACCACTATGGTGGCCAGTTGGCAGTCGTTCAACTGGTGACGAAGGAATGAGGAGCGCAGCTCGGTGTTGAGCATCACCGCTGTGGCCCGCAGGTAGCCGATGCCGAACGTGGTCGCCACCATGGCGCAGCTGTTGAACATGAAGACGCCGACGCGCTCCTCAGGCTGCACGCCCAGTTGGTGTAGGAAGCCGGCAAACCGCTGGCTGCTCGCGAAGGCCTGCTCCGCAGTGAGGGTGCTGCCCCGGCTGTCCTCCAGCCAGGGCGCGCCAGGGTGGCTGGTGGCCCATTCGCGCAGGGCATCGGTCAGCGTGCATGCGTGGGGTTCGTGGATACGGCTGTACATGGGTCTCTTTCTCCATTCCTTGGAATATCGATGTGGGGCAGGCTCAGACTTCCAGGTTCTTGAGCCAGGGAACGTGGGCCAGCGCCTCCGAGGGAACTGGCTCCAGCACCGATCCCATCAGGCCGTTCCAGCGGTTGAACCATCCGACCATGGCCACGCAGGACACGATCTCGACGACTTCCTCCTCGGTGAAGACCTGCCGGGCCTGCCCGATGGCCTGGGCTGGTTCGCGCACCGGCAGGGTGCCGCCCGCGGTGGCGATGGCCAGCGCCTTGCGCTCCTGCCCGGTGTACCGGGGATCGTCCAAGTAGGACGGCAGCGCGGCCAGCTTGTCCCAACCGATGCCCAGGTGGTGGGCGGCATGGACGAGGTGTGTCGTCGTATAGCGGCAACGCGCGCCGCGCGCGGCTTCCGCGGCGACCAGGAAGCGCAGTGGCTCCGTGAGCAGGCCGTCGCCGCGCAGCGTCACGCCTAGCAGCTTGAGCAGCGCGGGCACCACGCCGGGCTTGCGCGCCATGGTCAGCAGCGCATTCGGGCGATAGCCGACGAAATCCACCAACTCTTCCAGCACGGGGTCTTGGGAGCGGGGGTCGTTTTCATGCAGGGGCACGATGCGCGCGGCGGTGTGGACGTTCATGGGCATGCCTTGACTTGAGATTTTTGTGAACACGGAGCGGTCACGCCGCCGCGCCCGTCGTGATGAGACCCTCGACGTGGGCGCGCTGCGCATCCAACTCCTGGGCCGTGCCGGACCAGGCGACCTGGCCGTGGTCCAGCACGTACTGACGGTGGGCCAGCTTCATCGGCACCTTGAGGTTCTGTTCCACCAGCACGATGCCGGTGCCCTGGCGATGGACCTCGCTGAACACCCGGACCAGCTGGGCTACGATGACCGGCGCCAGCCCCTCGGTGGGTTCGTCGAGCAGCAGCATGCGCGGGTTGCCCAGCAGGGCGCGCCCGATCGACAGCATCTGCTGCTCGCCGCCGGAAAGCTGGTCACCGCCAAAGTTCAGCCGCTCCCGCAACCGCGGGAACACGTCCAGCACCCGATCGAGGGTCCAGTGCCCCGGCTGGTGGGCCAGCGCGCCCATCTTCAGGTTCTCCAGCACCGAAAGGTTGGGGAAGATGCGGCGCGTGTCCGGCACCAGCGCCACGCCGAGCTTGGCGATGGCTTCCACGCCCAGGCCCGAAATGTCCTGCTCACCCAGCAGGCGCCGGCCGGCCACCAGCGGCATCAGGCCGATCAGGGCTTTCAGCAAGGTGGTCTTGCCCGCGCCGTTGCGCCCGACGATGGCGACGATCTCATGAAAATCGATCCGCACTGAGATTTCTTCCAGCGCCAGGGCCTGGCCGTACTTGATACTGGCTTTTTCGAGTTCGATCACTGCGCGTCCTCCCCGAGGTAAATCGAGCGCACCGATTCGTTCCGGCGGATAGCCTCGGGAGAGCCGCACGCAATGACCGAGCCGTTGCTCATGACCACAATTTCGTGGGAAAGCGACATCACCACGTCCATGTTGTGCTCGATCAGCAGCACCGTCCTCCCCTGCGCGGCCTTACGGATCAGGGCCAGTGCGGCCTGGATCTCATGGTGGCCGATGCCGGCCAGTGGCTCGTCCAGCAGCAGGATTTTGGGGTCGGGCAGCAGGGTCACGCCCAGCTCCAGCGAGCGCTGCAGGCCGTAGGGCAGCGTACCCGCGATGTCGTCGCGGTGGGCCGTCAGCCCCGTCAGCTCCAAAATGGCATCCAGTTGCTCGCGGAATTGCCGGTCAAAGTGGCGGCTCATCCAAAAGGGCTGGAACCCCGGCCTGCGCGACTGAGCCGCGACCATCAGGTTCTCCGCCACCGTCATCTCGCCGAAGATCTTGATGATCTGGAAGCTGCGCCCGATGCCCATGCGGGCCCGCTCGTGGGCTGGGCGCTGGCTGATGTCCCGGCCGCCGCAGTAAACCTTGCCGGAATGGCGCATCTGCCGCCCGGCGAGCACATTCAGCAGCGTCGTCTTGCCCGCGCCGTTGGGCCCGATCAGGCCGTAGATGCGGCCCTCCTGGAACTCATGGCTGACGTCGTTGACCGCCTTCAGGGCGCCGTAGCTGACGGTCACGCCCTCGCATCGCAGTGCCGCCTGGCTCATCGGGGACTTCTCCGCCGGTTCTTCTGGTACACCGCAAAGCCCTTCTCCAGTTCGCCGACGATGCCCCGCGGGAAGAATATGGTCGTGAGGATGAACACCAGGCCCAGCACGCCGTACCAGTACTCGGTCCAACTGCTCAGCCACTCCTTGAGCACCTCGAAGGCGATCACGCCGACAGTGGCGCCCCATAGCGAGCCGGAGCCGCCCAGCAGGGTCATGATGATCACGTCCCCAGAGGTCGTCCAGTGCAGCATCTGCGGGTTCATGTACATCAGCAGCGAGGCCAGCAGAGCCCCCGCCAGGCCGCTCAGGCCACCCGAGATCACGAAGGTGATCTGCTTGTATCGATTGACGTTGAAGCCCAGTTGGTCGGCGCGGGTCTCGTTGCCGCGGATCGCCGCGATCACGCGGCCGAACGGCGAGCTGCGCAGCGAGATCACCGCCAACATGACTAGGGCATACACGCCCAGCACGAACCAGTAGTAGTGGACGGGGTCGTAGAAGTCGATGCCCAGGAAACCCGGCCGCTCCACGCCCGAGATGCCGTCCGACCCGCCGGTGAAGCCGCGCAGCTTGCTGTCCGCCAGGATGAAGATCAACTGGGACAACGCCAGGGTCACCAGCGCGAAGAAAATGCCGGACACCCGCAGCGCAAAGAAGCTGAACAGCAAGGCGAACGCGGCCCCCACGATGATGGCCAGGCCGACGCCAGCGGAGAAGGGCAACCCGTACTTCTGCGTCGCCAGGGCCACGGCATAGCCGCCCACCCCGAGGAAGGTGGCGTGCCCGAACGACACCATGCCCAGCGCGCCGAAGACGAAGTCAAAGCCGACGGCGAAGATCGCCCAGATGGCCGCCAGGGTGACCAGTTGGATCAGCGCCTCCCCTGGGTGAAGGAAGGGCAGCAAGATGCCCGCCGCGGCCAGCAGCAGGCCAAAGCAGATGTCGAATCTGGTGAGTTTCATGCCGTCCTCGCCGTCCGGTAGAACAGGCCCTGCGGCCGCGTCAAAAGGGTGCCAATCAGCAGCACGAAGGTCATGATGTCCACCCAGCCGGGCAGGTACACATAGCCCAGCGCACGCACCATGCCGATCAGCATGGACGCGGCAATCGCCCCCCGGATGTTCCCGAGGCCGCCCAGGATCACGACGATGAAGCAGTCGATGATGGTGTTGGTCGCCATGCCCAATTCGATGGGGAACAGCGGCGCAGCAATTGCGCCCGCCAAGCCCGACAGGCCACAACCTGTGGCGAAGACCGCCATGCGGATCGTGCCCACCGGCAGGCCCAGGATGCGCACCATTTCCGCGTCGCTGCTGGCGGCCCGCACGAGCATGCCGAAGGTGCTTTTCTCCAGCACCAGGTACAGGCCCGCCGAGACAAGTGCGCCGAACCCGATCACGAACAGCCGGTACATCGGGATCGTGCTGCCCAGCATGTCCACGGTGCCGTTCCACAGCTGCGGAATCGCTACTTCCTGGTAGCCAGGACCCCAGACGAATCGCACCAGGTCGCTCAGGATCAGGATCAGACCGAAGGTCAGGATCAACTGGTAGAAGTGCGGGCGCTCGTAGAGCGGGCGCAGCGTCAGCTTCTCGATCACCGCGCCCGCCAGCGCGGTGAAGAACGTGGCAGCCAGCACCCCCATGAGAAACGAGCCCGTTCGCCGCCCCGTTTCATACGAGACGTAGGCGCCCAACATGTAGATGGCACCGTGGGCGAAGTTGATCACGCCCAGCATGCCGAAGATGAGCGTCAGACCCGCCGCCAACAGGAAGAGCAGCATGCCCAGGCTCAAGCCAATCACGATAGTTGACATAGTGATTCACCAAGTGCGGGGGGCCGGGGCGGCGCCCCGCAACAGCCCTCAGCTCTTGCAGGCCTCGAACAGCTTCTCTTCGGGGAAGACCTTGGTGATTTTCATCGTCAGGAGGGGGGCCGGCGGGGTGCCCTGCACCACCTCGCCCCAGAAGCCCGGCTGCAAGGCCTGGTGGTCGCAGGCGCGCATGGTCTTCTTGCCCTCCACGGAGTTCTCGCGGACGCTGGTGGCGAAGGCGTCCACCCACTTTTCCTTGTCCCAGGAGCCAGTCTTTTCCACCGTGTCCAGCCACCAGGCCATGCCGTCGTAGGCTTCCCCGGCCGTCATGCTGGGAGAGACGCCGAACTTCTTGCGGTAGGCTTCGACGAACTTGCGGTTGGCGGCGGTGTCGATGGTGTGGTCATAGCGCAAGCCGGAATTGACGCCCAGCGAGGCCGGCCCAGCGGCCGCTGCCATGGTTTCATCGGCAACCACAGGTCCGAAAAGCACCTTGCTCTTGCCCAGGTTCACCTGGCCCGCCTGTTTGAGTAGGGTGACCACGTCCGAACCCGTCAGCATCAGCAGCACGCCGTCGGCGTCGGACTTGGCGATCTTGTCCACGATCGACGAGTAGTCGCGGTTGCCCAGGGGCGGAAAGTCCTCGCCCACGATCTGTACACCGGTGGACCCGACCTGGCTCTTGATCCACTCATAGCCGTCGCGGGTGGCTTGGTAATCGGCGGTGACGGCGTAGATCTTCTTGAGCTTCTTGTCCTGCATGTACACCAGCGCCATGCGGTTTTCCATGCCCAGGTTGTTCGACGTGCGGAAGGTGTAGCGGGAGCCGCCAGGCACGGTGATTTTGTCGTCCGCCGAAATGGTGACGAGGTGGGGAACCTTGCGCTGCTTGGTCAGGTTCATGACGGCGAGCGTGGAGGCGGAGCTGAGCGCGCCGAAGATCATGTGCGAGCCCTCGGAGATCAGCTTGGTGGCCTTCTGCACGGCCGGCTGGGGCTTGGTCTCATCGTCCTCCCAGGTGATTTCGATGGGGACGCCCAGCACCTTGCCACCGCGCTCCTCGACAGCGACCTGCGCGCCTCGACGCATGTCCTCGCCCAGCAGCCCGTAGGGGCCGGACAGCGACAGCACGCCACCGATCTTGAACTTTTCCGGCTTGGTCTGGGCGTACCCGTTGGACACCAACCCCATGGCCGCCGCCGCGGCGACCACCATGCTCTTCTTGAACCATTTCGCAACGCTACCCATGATCTGTCTCCTGTCGTTGGTCACCATGAATTCCAGGTCAGCCGATGCCGGCGAAAATGCCGCCATCAACCATGATTTCAGCGGAAGTGACGTACTTGGATTCGTCACTCGCCAGCCACAGGGCCGTGTAGGCCACGTCCCATGCCTCTCCCATGCGGCCCATGGGACGCTGCCGGTCCCGCTTGGCCAGCGTTTCTTCCAGCGAGGCCTCCTGATATCCGTCCGCCAAGGCCAGTGAAGGTTGCCGAACCATGGGCGTATTCATCAGGTCGGGCATCAGCACGTTCGAGCGGATGCCTCGCTCAGCCTGCGCGCCCGTACAGGGTTACCACGGTGACGCCACCCAGGCCCGCGTTGTGCTGCAGGGCGAATCGCGCACCCTCAACCTGGCGTTCTTCGGCGCTACCGCGGATCTGGTGGGTCAGCTCGTAACACTGCGCCAGGCCGGTCGCGCCCAGCGGATGGCCTTTGGACAGCAACCCGCCCGAGGGGTTGACGACGACCGCGCCGCCATAGGTGTTGCCGTTGGCCTCGACGAAGGCCTGGGCCTCTCCGACGGGGCAGAACCCCAAGCCCTCGTAGCTGAGCAGCTCGTTCTGCGCGAAGCAGTCGTGCAGTTCGCACACGTCGATGTCCTGCGGCCCCACGCCCGCCGCCTTGTAGACCTGGTGGGCGGCCTCGCGCGTCATGTCGAAGCCCACGACGGAAATCCCCGACTTCTCGTCGAACGTGCCGGGACGGTCGGACACCAGCGACTGCGCCAGCACCTGGACGTTGGTGCCCAGCCCCATCTTCTGCGCGAACTTCTTGCTGACAAATACCGCCGCCGCGGCGCCGCAGGTTGGCGGGCAGGCCATCAGGCGGGTCATGGTGCCGGGCACCAGGGACGAGCTAGCCATCACTTCTTCCTCCGTCACCTCCTTGCGGAACAGCGCCAGCGGATTGCGCGCGGCATGGCGGCTCGCCTTGGCGCGGATCTTGGCGAAGGTTTCCAGCGAGGTGCCGTACCGGTCCATGTGCTCGCGGCCCGCCGCGGCGAAGTAGCGGATCGCCATGGGCAGCTCCGGATGGCCGAACACTTCGTCCATGACCCCGTTGAAGCGATCAAGCGGGTCGGGCCGGTCATCCCAATAGTTCTTCAGGGCACCGGAAGGCATCTGCTCGAAGCCCACCGCGAGGGCGCAGTCGACCGAGCCGTTGGCCACTGCCTTGCGCGCCAGGTACAGCGCAGTGGAGCCGGAGGCGCAATTGTTGTTGACGTTGATCACCGGCACGCCGGTCATGCCGACTTCATAGACAGCGCGCTGGCCGCTGGCCGAGTCGCCATAGACATAACCCGCATAGACGTCCTGCACGTCGGAGTAGGCGAGGCCGGCGTCCTGCAGCGCCTGGCGGATCGCCTGCGCGGCCATTTCCGGATACGGCAGGTTGTCTCCGGGTTTCTTGAAAGGGGTCATGCCGACACCGGCGACGAGAACGGGTTCTGACATTGCGATACCTCCGGGTTGATTCATCAAAACGTACGTTGAATCGAAGCGCACCGCACAATCCGCATGCTGTCCGCAACAGCGGGAAGGACGTTGTGCATGCTTTTCAGTGGGTACTATTTCGCATAAATTGGTACCATTAGATGCCCTTCATCGGTACCATGTCAAATGATTTGGTACCGAATTTGACTGGTGAAAACCCTTATGAGAAAGAATCTCACCGACGACGACTTCATGGATGCGTTGACCGATCTGCTGCTCGCGGAGGGCATCAACGGCCTGACGGTGGGCGAGATCGCCGCACGGCTGCACTGTTCGCGGCGGCGCCTCTACGACGTTGCGCAGACGAAGGAAGAGATCTTCTGCGCGGCGGCTGAGCACTTCTTCAACCGCATCCTGGGCCAGAGCGAAGCGCTGGTCGGCCGTGAGCAGGATCTGACAGCGGCGCTCGCCGCCTACCTCAACGTAGGTGTTCAGGCGGCCGGCCGGATCGGCGTCCAGTTCCTGAAGGATCTGGAATACTCCGCGACCGCCAGGAGCATCTTCGACCGCTACCAACAGGCGCGCACCATGAGGCTGTCCCAACTGATCGACGAGGGAGTGCAGCAGGGCGTGTTCGCGCCCTGCCACGGGTTGGTGGTGTCCGAACTCATCCTGGGCGCCGCGCTGAGGCTGCGCCGCCCGGCCTTCCTCGCCCAGGCCAACCTGACCATCGAGGAGGCCTTTCAGGAGTTCTACCGGGTATTGCTGGGTGGACTTCTGATCGACTCAGCCACTCCGAAAGTGACTCAGGATGGCACGCGGACAGGCCGGACTACCGCGCGGCGCACATTCGCAAAGAAAGATGTTGGTGCTGACGAGGTCGGCGCGATGTTGATGGCCGCCTGGAACCGCGATTAGTACTACAGCCGTAGCGATATCCGCTGCGGTGATGGTCTTCGAGAAGCAGGCGTTCATACCCGTCTGCAGATCTTCGGACGTCGTAGCCGTTCTGATCGTTCATCGTCTGCTCATCTTTCAGAGCTGGTCGTCCGACAATGCCAACGTGCTGGCCGCTCCATTGATCACGATGTCGCGCAGCGCGGAAGCCTCCACTAGGACGTGCGTCGCGTAGTGACTGGCCGTGATGCGCTTGGCACTCAGGAAGCCCGCATCGCCAGCGCCCGCCGCCAGTTGCGCCGTCGCGGCCTCAGCCATGCGCGCCGACAGCCAGCCCCCGATCACGGTGCCCGCCAGTCGAAGGAAGGGTACTGCGCCTGCGGCACAATCCTGCGACTGCGCATCACTGTGGACGAGCAGCCAATCAGCGCTTTCCTCCAGGGCATGAGCTGTTTTCATCAGCGCATCCCCGATTGGCTCGAGTTCCGGGTCGCGCGCATCCATCAGCCGGCGCGCATCGCTGTCGATACGAGCCAGTAACGCCTTCAGCGTGCGCCCACCCTCGCGCGCCAGCTTGCGGCCAATCAGGTCGTTGGCCTGGATGCCCGTGGTGCCTTCATAGATCGTCGTGATGCGGGCGTCGCGGAAGTACTGCGCAGCACCGGTTTCCTCGACGTAGCCCATGCCGCCATGGATCTGCACGCCGTCGGAGGTGATGCCCTGCGCGCTGTCAGTGCACCAGCCTTTGACCACTGGCGTCAGCAGGCCGACAAGGGCCTGTGCCTGCGCGCGCTCCTGGGTGTCGGGGTGACCGGCGGCACGGTCCATCTGGCCGGCGCAGAAATAGGCCAGCGCGCGCATCGCCTCGGTTCGCGCCTTCATGTCCATCAGCATGCGCCGCACGTCGGGGTGGCCGGCGATGGTGCCGCTGACGGCCAGCGCCGGCTTGCCCTGCACGCGCTCGAGCGCATAGGCCCGAGCATGCTGGTAGGCGCGCTCGGAAACGCCCACGCCCTCCAGCCCCACATTCAACCGCGCGTGGTTCATCATCGTGAACATGCAGGCCAGCCCCTGGTGCGGCTCACCGACGAGATAGCCGATGGCGCCCCCGCGCTCGCCGAAGCTCATGGACGCCGTGGGGCTGCCATGGATGCCCAGCTTGTGCTCGATCGAAGTGCAGGAAAGGTCATTGCGTTCACCCAGGGAGCCGTCGCCGTTGACCAGGAATTTCGGGCACAGGAACAGCGAGATGCCTTTGACGCCCGGCGGCGCATCGGGCAGGCGAGCGAGCACCAGGTGCACGATGTTCTCGGCCATGTCGTGCTCTCCCCAGGTGATGAAGATCTTGTTGCCGCTGATGCGGTAGTGATCCCCCTCGGGTACGGCGCGGCTGCGCAGCGCGGCCAGATCGGATCCGGCCTGCGGTTCGGTGAGATTCATGGTACCGGTCCAGCGACCTGCGATCATCGGCTCGAGAAAGCGCTGCTTGAGGGCGCCGCTGCCGTGGTGGGCGATCGCCTCCACGGCACCGAGCGTGAGCATCTGGCAGAGGCTGAAGGCCAGGTTGGACGACTTCCACATCTCCAGCACGGCGGTGGACACCAGCGTCGGCAGGCCTTGGCCGCCCCATTCGGTGGAGGCCGGCATGCCGATCCAGCCGTTCTCGCAGAAGCTGGACCAGGCTTCGCGAAATCCATCGGCAGACGTGACCTCGCCATCGTTCCAGCGCGCGCCCTGCACGTCGCCCGGACGATTCAGCGGATCCAGCACGCCAGCGGCATAGTTGGCAGCCTCCCGCAAAATTGCCTCGACCAATTCAGGCGTGGTCTCCTCATGGCCGGGCTGGGCGCAGATCGCCTCCAGGCCTCCCACTTCTTTCATCGTGAACAGCATGTCGCGCAAAGGCGCGGTGTAAACGGACATCGCTTACTCCTTGTATCCCCGCACTAGGAGTGCTTCCGATCGACCAGCAAGGGGGCATCAACGGCCAGATCGTCGGCTGATATCCATTCGATAGCGTCCAGCTTCAAACGGGTGCGTTGCTTGAAGATCTCGTGAAGAGCCTTCTCGGCCATTGCCGCCTCTCCGCCTGGGTTCAAGACGCCACGCAAGGTGATCGTTTCGCGATGCTGCTGGCTCGTGACCACCACTTGAGCTCGCTGGATAGGCGGAACCTGCGCCAACACCTCCTCGACGTTGCGCGGATAGATGAAGATTTCCCGGGCCTTTACACCCTGTCCGACCCGGCCTTCCAGAAGGTTGATGTGGCTGACGAAACCATCCGCTGAGGCGGCGCGTCCGCTGGCCACGTCGCCGGTGCCAAACCGCACGAGTGGCCAGCCACGGTTCATGGTGGTGACCACGATTTCACCGGTTTCACCCAAGGGCAGGGGAACGCCGGTTTGCGGGTCGCAGATCTGGACCAACCTTTCCGGTTGCACGGTGTAGCCTTCCTCGTCCGCTTCTTCGTAGCCGATGAGGCCGAAGTCACCGGTGGCGTATGCGGAGAAGATCTTGATGCCGTACCGGCTCTCGAGCGCGCGTCGCTTGCCCATCCAGTCGCCCATCTCCCCGCCGAGGAACGCCGACTTGAGCTTCCAGGCGCACGGCAGCGCGTGTCCCATGTTCTCCAGGGTCCGGATCAGTGTGAGAAAGAAGGCGGTGGAGGCACAGATGCAGGTGATGCCCAGTTCCAGGATCAGCTGGGCCTGCTGCTCGGCGCCACCTGGGCCGCAGGGGACGACGGTGGCGCCTGTGGCGGCGATGCCCTGATCGAGCAGCACGCCGGCGGGCACCAGGTGGTACGACCAGGTGTTCAGCACTCGGTCCTGCGGGCCGAGGCCTGCGCGCTGGAAGCAGTGGGCGAAACCGTGGCCGTCCTGGTCGTCCACCAACTGGGGTTCGTAGATGGGGCCGGGTGACACGAAGATGCGCTGGATCGCCGCTTCATCGACTGTCAGGAAGCCGCCAAAGGGCGGCGCCCGGCGTTGGCGCTCCAGTAGCGCGTCCTTGCTCGTGACGGGCAGGCGCGCCAGGTCCGCCGCGCTGCGGATGTCCTGTGGCGTCATGCGCGCGCGCTCGTAGATCTCGCGGATGGCGGGCGCCCGCTCGAAGGCGTGCTGCTGCGCCGCGCGCAGCGCGCCGAGACGATCGGATGGGAGGGAATGCGTCATGGCCCGGCGCTCCCTTACTGGCCGGTGAACCGCGGTGAGCGCTTCTCTTCGAAGGCCAGCAAGCCCTCGCGCAGATCGGCGCTGTGCGCATGCACCTCCGAGGCGAGCAGCTCTAGGCGCAGCGCGGTCTCGATGGGTTGTTGCAGGCCGTCGTCGACCAGCGCTTTCATGCGCCTCAGGCCCAGCGGGCTCTTGGCGGCAATCTTGTCCACGAGCGCCTGGGTGGCCGTTTCCAGTTCACCAGGGGCCACCACCTGGTTAACCAGGCCGGCCTCCATCAGTTCTTCCGCAGTGAGGAAGTCGCCGGTGAACAGCAGGTACTTGGCGCGTGTGGCCCCGATGATGCGGGGCAGGCGCACCGACCCCCCTCCACCAGGCAGCAAACCGTAGTTGGCGTGGGCATCGCCGATCTTGGCGCCGCGAACGGCGAGCACCAGGTCGCAGCAGAGCACCAGCTCGAGGCCGCCCGCCAGGGCCAGCCCGTTGAGTGCGGCGATCACCGGCTTGGGGAAACTGTCCAGCCGGTTCATCGTGGCCAGCACGGTGTCGAGGAAGCGGCGCGGGCCGTCCAGATCCAGATCCGATTGCGACCGAACGTACTTGAGGTCGGCCCCGGCGCAAAAAGCCCGGCCCGTGCCGGTGAGAACCACCGCGCGCACGTCTGGGTTCTTCTCGGCGTCGTTCAAGGCCTGATCGAGGCCGCCGAGCACTTCGGGCGTAAGGGCGTTCATCGCGTCCGGCCGGTTCAGGCGGATCCACATCGCACCTTGGCGGACTTCCGCGGCAACAGCGGCGGGCGGCATCGTTTCCATTTCCTGGGCTTGGTTCTTCATGGGCGGATTCTGCGATTCAAGGGTCGGTTTGGCTCTCAGGGGATTCCATTACTGCATGGTCGTTCAATTTACTTTACAGTAAAAATGATCAACAGAAAGGTCGACATGAATCCACCGATTGCATCGCAGGGATCTCCGCTGAAGGGGATCAGGATCGTTGAGTTCGAGGGCATCGGCCCGGGGCCGCTGGCCGGCCTGTTTCTGGCGCAGCTGGGCGCGGATGTCACGGTCGTGGCTCGTCCGGGTCCTGGCGCTTTGCCGAAGGACATGACGCCGCGCGAGGACGGCTTGCTGTCGCGTGGCAAGCGTCGGGTGGTTCTGAACCTGAAGCAGGAAAACGACAGGGACCGCGCGTTGGAGATCGTCGCGGCCAGCGATGGCTTGATCGAGGGCAACCGGCCGGGTGTCATGGAACGCCTAGGCCTGGGGCCCGGCGTCTGCGGGCGCTTGAACCCGCGCCTGGTATATGGGCGCATGACCGGCTGGGGACAGGACGGACCGCTGGCCCAGGCCGCCGGCCACGACATGAACTACGTGGCGCTCACGGGCCTGATGGCGCTGACGGAGCGCCCCGGCCACCCGCCCATATTGCCTCCCACGGTGCTCGGCGATGCGGCGGGCGCACTGGGCTTCTCGCTGGGCATGGTGTCGGGCCTGCTGGCCGCCAGGACGAGCGGGCAGGGCTGCGTGGTGGATGGCGCCATCGTGGATGTGCTGGCCATGCTGTCGCCGCTGGTACAGCTCGTCAGCGCCGCGGGCGGCTTCGATGCAGGCGTGCCGAGTGTGTTCCATGACTCGCCCTTCTACGACCGCTACCTCTGCGCCGATGGTCGCTACGTCACCGTGGGAGCGATCGAGCCACCGTTCTACGCACTGCTGCTGGAGCGGCTCGGGCTGAGCGACGTGGTGCTGTCCGAGCAGATGGACCGGTCCGCTTGGCCTGCATTGAAGGCGCGCATGGCGGCGCTCTTTGCATCGCGGCCCAGTGCGCACTGGACGCAGTTGCTGGAAGGCACAGACGCCTGCTACGCGCCGGTCTTGAACATGGCCGAGGCGGCCAGGCACCCTCACAACGTGGCGCGTGGCCTCTACCACGTGACACCGGCGGGCGATGTCGAGACCGTCAGAGGGCTGCGCTTCGCCGCGCTGGCGGACCGCGCCACCAGGGCCTGATCAGCCTCGGGATTTCCCTAGGCGGCTTGCGTGAATTTGACTATATAGTAAATCACTTTTATTTATAGTAGATTGGCGCTGATGCGGCGCCAACCATCGATCCAGTACAGGAGAAGCGCGTTGGAAGACATCTACGTCGTTGGTGTGGGGATGACCCCGTTTGGCCGGCATCTGAACAAGGACATCAAGCAGCTGACGCGCGAGGCCACTGAGGCGGCGTTGCTGGACGCCGGGATCCGGCGGGAGGACTTGCAGGCAGCCTTCTTCGGCAACACCTCGCAGGGCCACATGGATGGTCAGCACATGATCCGCGGGCAGATCGCCCTGCGTGCCATGGGGATCGGCCGCATTCCGGTGGTCAACGTAGAAAACGCCTGCGCCAGCGGCTCGTCCGCGTTCGTGCTGGCGTGCAACCACGTCCGCTCCGGTGCCGGCGAGGTGGCTCTGGCCATCGGTTCGGAGAAGATGTTCACCGCGGACAAGCAGAAGATGTTCTCGGTCTTCGACAGCGCCTGGGATCTGTCGAGGGCAGGCGAGATTCGCGAAAACCTGATGCTGCTCGGGCGCGACGTGGTGGTGCCGGAGGGCTCCACTTCGCCCAAGCCCTACAGCGTGTTCATGGATGTGTACGCGGCCTTCGCCCGTTCCCACATGCGCAGCTTCGGCACTACGCAGCGCCAGCTGGCGGCCGTCTCGGCCAAGAACCACGCGCATTCGGTGCACAACCCGCTGTCGCAGTACCAAGTGGCCTACAGCATCGAAGACGTGCTGGGCGCCCCGCCCATCACCTACCCTTTGACGCTGCCGATGTGCTCGCCGGTGTCGGATGGCGCCGCTGCGGTCATCGTGTGTAGCCGGTCCGCGCTCCAGCGGCTGGGCATCGACACGCGCCGGGCGATCCGGGTGCTGGCAGCCCTCGTTCAAAGCGGCTCGGACCGCAGCGAGGACGACCATGCCAGCCATTGCACCGCACTGGCGGCCCGCCGGGCGTACGAACTGGCCGGTGTGGGGCCGGACGACATCTCCGTGGCCGAAGTCCACGATGCCACGGCCATGGGCGAAATCATCCAGTCCGAAAACCTGGGCTTCTGCGAGTTCGGCCAGGGCGGTGTGATCGCCGAGCGGGGCGACACCCGCATCGGTGGGCGCATTCCCATCAACCCCTCTGGCGGCCTGGAGTCCAAGGGGCATCCGGTCGGCGCGACGGGGCTGGCACAGGTGCACGAGCTGGTGACTCAACTGCGCGCGGAAGCCGGTACCCGGCAGGTAGAAGGCGCGCGCATCGCCCTGGCAGAAAACGGCGGGGGCCTCGAGGGCATCGAGGAAGCCGTGGCCTGCATCACCATCCTGGCGCGTTGAGCGCCCTACCCAAAGCGACAAGCAACATGGACATCAAGAACACGGTAGCGCTGGTGACCGGCGCGGGATCAGGCCTCGGCCTGGCGACTTGCAAAGCCCTGGTCGAAGCAGGCGCCCAAGTGGTGGCCGTCGATCTGGACGAAGAACGCCTGGTACGCGAGATGGCCCCGCTGGGCGAGCGCGTGCACACCCTGAAAGTGGATGTGGCCGACGACGCCAGTGTGGCGGCCGCCGTGGCGTTTGCGGTCGACACCTTCGGTGGCTTGCACGTGGCCGTGAACTGCGCGGGCATCCTGGGGCCGTGCAAGACCTTGTCCAAGGGTGAGCTCTTTCCGCTGGATCTCTGGAACCGAGTGATCGGCGTCAACCTCACCGGCACCTTCAACGTCATCCGGCACGCCGCACGTGCGATGGCGGCCAACGAGCCCAACGAGGATGGAGAGCGTGGCGTGATCGTCAACACATCGTCCGGCGCGGCCTGGCAGGGGCAGATGGGGCAGGCCGCCTATAGCGCGAGCAAGGCCGCTGTCATGGGTCTGACGCTACCGGTGGCACGCGACCTGGCGTCGCACGGGGTGCGCGTCGTCGCGCTAGCGCCCGGCCTGTTCGAGACCGGCATGTCGGCCGGCATGCCGGCCAAGGTGGCGCAAAACATCATCGACAACGTGATCCTGTTCCCGAACCGCATGGGGCAGGCGCCGGAGTTCTCGGCCCTGGTTTGCCACGTGGTGGAGAACGCCTACCTGAATGCCACCACGCTAAGCATCGACGGCGGGGCCCGGCTCTGATGCCCATCGTGCAAGCGCGCCACGACCTGAACAAGGAGACCCGATGGACATGATCCAACCTGGCAAAGGTCATTCGGCATGACGGCCGCCCACCCTGCCCACCACGACGACGTCGTGCTCTCGGCCCGCAACCTGCTGCTGCAGTTCGGTGGCATCGTCGCGCTCAACGACGTGTCCATCGACGTGCGCAAGGACGAGTTGCTGGCCATCATCGGCCCGAACGGCGCGGGCAAGTCCTCGCTCATGAACTGCCTGAGCGGCTTCTACCGCCCCAAGAAAGGTGACATCACGCTCGGCGGGCGCAGCGTGCGCCAGATGGCGGTGCACGAGGTTGCGGGCCAGGGCCTGGCCAGGACCTTCCAGGGCACGCACATCTTCTCGGGCATGACGGTGGTCGAGAACCTGATGGTGGGCCGCCACCTGCACATGCGCACGAACCTGGCGCAGTCGTTCTTCTACTTTGGCGCGGCCCGGCGCGAAGAGGTGGCCCATCGGGAAGTGGTGGAGGAAATCATCGAGTTCCTGGAAATCGAGGCCATCCGCCATGCCCCGGTGGGCAGCCTCGGCTATGGCCTTCGCAAGCGCGTCGACCTGGGCCGGGCGCTGGCTCAGGATCCTCGCATCCTCTTGATGGACGAGCCCATGGCGGGCATGAACGCGGAGGAAAAAGAGGACCTGGCGCGCTTCATCCTAGACGTGCGCGAGGCCAAACGCATTCCGGTCGTACTGGTGGAGCACGACATGGGCGTGGTGATGGACCTGGCCGACCGCATTGCGGTGCTCGACTTCGGCCGCAAGATCGCCGAAGGAACCCCCAAGGAGATCCAGGCCGATCCTGCCGTCATGAAGGCCTATCTCGGGGAGGACGGGCCATGAAGCTCCAGATCGAAACCCTGCCGCAGCTGTTGCAGCGCCGTGCGCAGGCCACGCCCGATCGGCTGTCCCAACGCCACAAGCAGCGCGGCATCTGGCGCGAGTACAGCTTCTCGGCGGTGCAGCGCCATGTGCTGGAGCTGACCCTGGGGCTGCACCGCATGGGCGTGCAGCGCGGCGCCACCGTGGCCATCATGGGCGAGAACGAGCCGCAGCACTACTGGGCCGAATTCGCGGCGCACGCGCTGGGCTGCAAGGTGGTCTCGCTGTATCCAGACCTGACGGCGGAGGAAGTCCGGTACCTGCTGGAAGACAGTGAGACGGTCTGCCTGTTCGCTCAGGACCAGGAACAGGTGGACAAGGGCCTGGAGGTCAAGGACGGACTGGGGCTGCTGCGCCACATCGTGTACTGGGACGACACGGGCATGTGGTCCTACAAGGACCCCGTCCTTAGCACCTTCGGGGCGGTGCAGCAGCAAGGGCGCGAGCTGGATGCGCAGGCCCCTGAATTGTACCGCTCGCTGGTGGCGCAGGGCACGCCCGACGATGTGGCGGTGTTGTCCTACACCTCGGGCACCACCGGCAAACCCAAGGGGGTGGTGCTCACGCACCGCTTCCTGATCGACAACGCGCAGCGCCTGATCCAGGCCACCGATGCCCAGCCGGGCATGGAGTACCTGAGCTACATCGCGCCGGCCTGGGCCACTGAGCAGATCAACGGGATTTCCATGGGCCTGGGCTTGCCCATGGTGGTCAACTTCCCGGAAAGCCCCGAGCAGGTGCTGGCCAACATCCGGGAACTGGCGGTCGAGGCCATGACCTTCGCCCCGCGCCAATGGGAAAGCATGGCCTCGTCGGTGCAGGCTCACATGCTGGACGCCGGGCCGGTGCGGCGTGCCGTGTACGAATGGGGCTTGAAGGTGGGGCATGCCTTCCACGTCGGCCGCCTGGATGGCAAGCCGGTCGGCTGGCTGGATCGCCTGCAGTTCCCCCTGGCCGAAGCCCTGGTCCTGCGGCCGTTGCGCGACCAACTGGGCCTGACCCGGTTGCGAATCGCCAGTTGCGGGGGGGCCACCATGGCGCCCGACGTGTTTCGCATGTTCCACGCCATGGGCGTGCCGCTGCGGAACATCTACGGCTCCACCGAAACTGGCCTGCTCACCTGCCACCAGGGCGAGCGCTTCGATCTGGAAACCGTAGGGCACTGGATGCAGGCGCACCCGCAGGCGGGCGCACCGCTCGAATGGCGGGTGAGCTCCGACGGCGAGCTCCAGATCCGGGGTGGGAGTCCCTTTCTGGGCTACTACCGACGGGAGGGCTCGGTCGAGTCCAAGGTCAAGGCCGGCTGGTTCCACACCGGCGATGCCGTGACCAGGACCGAGCGAGGAGAGCTGGTCTTTCTGGAGCGGCTGTCCGACCTGAAGCGGCTGCGCAGCGGTGACACCTTTCCGCCCCAATTCGTCGAGACGCGCCTTCGCTTCAGCCCCTTCATCAAGGACATCATGACCGTGGGCGATGAGCAGCGCGATTTCGTGGCCGCGCTCATCAACATCGACATGGCCGTGCTGTCGCGCTGGGCCGAAGACAAGCGCATCGGTTTCTCGACCTTCACCGATCTGTCGCAGCGGCCCGAGATCGCGGCCCTGATCAGCCAGGAAATCGCGCGTGTCAACCAGTTCCTGCCTGCGCATGCGCGGGTGAAGCGATTCGCCAACTTCCCCAAGGAACTTGATCCCGACGAAGGCGAGCTGACGCGTTCGCGCAAGCTGCGGCGCGAGTTCCTGGAGGAGCGCTACGGCGCCCTGATCCAGGGCCTGTACGACGGCTCCCGTGAGGTGCGGATCGACATCCCCGTGACCTACCAGGACGGACGCCGGAGCAACTTCAACGCGAACGTGTTCATTCACGATGCCGACGGATCCGGTGCAAACACCTCGACCGAACCCCAGCGCAGGAGGCCTGCATGAGCGATTTTCTGAACTACCTCATCAACGGGGCATTGACCGGTCTTCTCTACGCCCTGATGGCCATGGGCTTCGTGGTGATCTACCGCGCGTCCAAGGTGTTCAACTTCGCGCAGGGAGAGCTGGTCGTCTTCGGTGGTTACATGGTGTGGTGGACCATCATCCAGATGGGCATGCCGATGTGGCTTGGTCTGCCCGTGGCCTTCGCGAGCGCGGCGATCTTCGGGCTGATGATCGAGCGGATCTTCTTCGCTCGCCTCGTGGGCGAATCCGTCTTCTCGATGGTGATGGTGACCATCGGGCTGCTGATCCTGATCCGCGGCATCGTGCTGGTGTTCTTTGGCCCCCAGGTGCGCGCGTTCCCGATCATCTTTCCGATCGAACCCATCATCCTGGGTGACGTGGTCATCTCCCGCTCGCTGCTGTACGGCGGCCTGCTGACTATCGCCTTCGGCTTTGGCCTGTCCTGGTTCTTCAACCGGACCCGCATGGGCTTGACGATGACGGCCGTGGCCGAAGACCACCAGGTGGCCATGTCCATGGGTATCTCGGTGCAGCGCTCGATCGCCTTCGCCTGGATGCTGGGCGCCGCGCTCTCGACGCTGGGCGCCATGGTCCACCTGAGCGGCCGCTCCATCAACATGATGAGCTCCGACATCGGGCTGGCGGCGCTGCCGGTGGCCTTGCTGGCGGGCCTGGAGTCGCTGGCCGGGCTGCTGCTGGCCGGCATTCTGGTCGGCGTCATCCAGGGGCTGGCATCGGCCTACCTCGATCCCCTGGTGGGCGGGGCGCTGGGCTCGGTCTTCCCTTTCATCATCATGCTGCTGATGTTGTTGATCCGTCCCACCGGCCTGTTCGGCTGGAAAACCATTGAGAGGGTATGAGCATGGATCCCGCAGGCGTCTTCGCGACCTCGTTTACCCAGGACCAAGCGCTGGTGCGCACGCGCCGCCAGGCCGTGACACTGGTCCTGTTCGTGCTGGCCATGTTCTCGCTGCCCTTCGTCGCCGACGCCCGCGCGGTGGCGGTGATGACGTCGATGCTGATCACCGCCGTGGTGGTGATCGGCCTGCAGATCAACACCGGCCTGGCCGGCCAGATCAACATGGGCCAGGCGGCCTTCATGGGAGTGGGCGCGTACGCCACCGCGCTGCTGGCAACCAAGGGCGGCCTGCCGTTCTGGCTCGCGCTGCCGGCGGGCGGTGTGTGCGCGGCTCTGTTCGGCCTGGTGTTCGGCTTGGCCGCCGTGCGCATCAAGGGCTTCTACCTGGCCCTGACGACGATCGCGGCACAGATCCTGTTCCATTTCATGGTGCTGAACATGCCCGCGGCCTGGCTGGGAGGCTCCAACGGCATCACGGTCGAAGCGGCCCGGCTGTTCGGCCTGGTGCTCGACACCGACACCGGCGTCTACTACCTGTGCCTGGTGGTCGCCTGCATCATGATCGCCGGCGCCTACGGCGTGGCCCGCAGCCGGCACGGTCGGATCTTCGCCGCCGTTCGCGATGACGATGTCGCCTCCGGCATGATGGGCATCAACGTGGTGCGCACCAA
Organism: Hydrogenophaga sp. 70-12; assembly: GCF_001897365.1. Classification (NCBI taxonomy): domain Bacteria; kingdom Pseudomonadati; phylum Pseudomonadota; class Betaproteobacteria; order Burkholderiales; family Comamonadaceae; genus Hydrogenophaga; species Hydrogenophaga sp. 70-12. The sequence continues at coordinate 6,765 of NZ_MKSS01000426.1, read as the reverse complement.
GGCACTGGCCTTCCTGCTGGGTGCGTTCTACGCGGGCATCGGGGGAGGGCTGTGGGCGTACTACGTGCGCTTCGTCTCGATCGACCAGTTCACCCTGATCCACTCCATCTGGTTCATCGCCATGATCATCGTGGGCGGCATGGGCTCGGTGACGGGCGCATTGATTGGCGTGTTCGTCATCCGGCTTGCGCAGGAATCCTTCACCAGCGTGGGCCCTTCGCTGGTCGAGAGCTTCTCCTTCCTGAGCGGCGACGTGGTCTTCGCCGCGATGAACATTTTCCTGGGCGGCATCATCGCCGGCTTCCTGATTTTCGAGCCGCGTGGATTGATGCACCGCTGGAACATCCTCAAGCGTTCCTACCGGATGTGGCCCTACCCCTACTGATGCCGGATCTTCGCGGCCGTCCGCTGCGCTGGAGGACGGTCGATTCGTGTTGGACAGCGTGATCAAAATCAGGAGACTTGTGTGAATACAAACAATGGATGTCTGTCGGCCCTCGCGCGTCTGGCGCAATACGGCGCCTTGGCCGCGGGTGTGTTCGGTCTGGCGGGCACGGCCCAGGCGCAGACCACGTACAACATCGCCGGCCTGGCCGACTTCACGGGGCCCTATGCCGATGTCATGAAGGACATGACGGGCTGCCGCAAGGGCGTTCTGGACTGGTGGAGCGAAGAGGTGGGCAAGGCCCAGGGCGTGGCGCTTCGCATCAAGGAGTACGACACGCGCTACGATGTCGCGCAGGTGGCCAGCCTGTGGCCCGGCATCAAATCGGAACTCGACCCCGTGGCGATCCTGGGCATCGGCGGCTCGGACGCGGCGGCACTGCAGCAGCGCCTGCCCAACGACAAGGTGCCTCAGATCCTGGCCACCGCCGGCTATGGCTTCGCCTGGAAGAGCGACAGCTGGGTGTTCAACGCACGCGCCACCTACCCGCACGAAGTGGCGGCCTTCTACACCTGGCTGCAGAAAAAATCGGGTTCCACGGCGCCGATCAAGGTCGGCGTGATCTCGTCCGAGGTTTCCCCGGCCTACGTGGACATCCACAAGGGCACCGAGAAGTTCGCGAAGGACAACCCCAAGATCCTGGAGGTCGTGGAGACGGTCTACACCGAAGCCCAGCCGACTGACCTCACCCAGCAGGTGAACCGCTTGGTCCGCAAGGGCGCGACCGTGCTCCAGGTCTTCAACAACACGGCCTCCGTGGTGGCGACCCGCCGTGCACTTCAGAGCCTGGGCAAGACCAACATCCCCATCGTCATGTCGGCCCACAACGGCCTGGTTTCCTCGGGCAAGGCCCTGGGCGGGCTGGAGCAGATGGAGGGCAACTTCGAGGTCTACGGCATGGCCATGTCCACGGACGATCCCACTCCGGCACGCGCCTACTTCGAGCAGTTGCGCACCAAGTACAAGGCGCAGGTCAGCTACACCTCGGCCTGCATCATGGGCATGAGCCAGGGACTGATCGTGGCCCGTGCCGTCGAGCAGGCGATCAAGACCAAAGGTGCCAAGGGCGTCAAGGGCGAAGACGTGCGCGCGGCGCTGCTGACCACGCCGATGCCGAGTGAACGCAGCTTCGGCGTGCTGCCCGACCTCCAGTATGGCAAGGACGCGCCCTTCCCCACCGAAGGCCTGGCCGTGAACATCGGCACGGTCGAAAAGGGCAAGTACAAGCTGCTGGAGCAGAACGTTCCCATGCCCGTGCTGAACAAGTGGTAAATGAACCCTGGCCTGGATCCGGATCGATTCCGATCCAGGCCCACTCCAATGGAGTCCCCTGTGCTTGAACTGAACAACGTCGAGGTCCTGTACAGCGATGTCATTCTCGCGGTCAAAGGCATTTCGGCCAAAGTGCCTGCCGGGCAATGCGTGACCCTCCTGGGGGCGAACGGTGCCGGCAAGAGCACCACGTTGAAGGCCATATCGAACCTGATCAAAACGGAAGACGGCCGTGTGACGGCCGGCACCATCAGTTTCGATGGTATCGACATCGCGGGGGGCAATCCGGCCGACCAAGTCCGTCGAGGCATGGTGCACGTGATGGAGGGCCGCAAGGTGCTGCGGCATATGACGGTGGAGCAGAACCTGGTGGTCGGCGGACACATGGGCTCCGGGCGCGATGCCAGGGCCCTGCTGGACGAGGTATATGGTCGCATCAAGCGGCTTGCCGCCCTGCGTCACCGCACGGCGGGCTACCTGTCCGGGGGCGAGCAGCAGTTGCTGGTGATCGGGCGTGCCCTCATGGCCAAGCCCAAGCTGGTCATGATCGATGAACCCTCGCTGGGCCTGGCCCCGCTCATGGTGGAGGAGGTCTACGGCCTGCTGTCCGAGCTCAAGGCCAGCGGCCTGACGCTGCTGATCGTCGAGCAGAACACGCGCGTCGCGCTGGAGCTGGCCGACTACGGCTATGTGATGGAGGGTGGCCGCGTCGTGCTCGAAGGCCCGTCGACCAGCCTGCGGAGCAACGAGGACGTGCGCGAGTTCTACCTGGGCCTGACGGTGGAAGGTGAACGCAAGAGCTTCAGGGACATGAAGCACTATCGCCGCCGCAAGCGGTGGTTGGGCTGAGGGCATGGCCCGTCGGAACCGACAGACAAAATTCAAGGATGAGCAATGAGCAGCGTGTCGAATGCGTTTTTGAGCGAACAGGAAGTGATGATCCGGGAGTCGGCCCGCCGCGTGGCCAACGAGGTGGTGGCCAGCACCGCTGCCGAGCGCGACCGCAGCAGCGCCTGGCCTCACGATGAAATCCGGGCGGTGGCTGAACTCGGCTTCATGGGAATGCTGGCGCCCCAGGCCTACGGCGGATCTGGGCTGTCGTTCGTGGAGTACTGCCTGGCTATTGAGGAATTCGCCGCAGCCGATGGCGGCTTTGCCACCATGATGCATGTGCACAACTCGGCCGCGCACGTGCTGCGGTCGTTTGGCACCGAGGAGCAGATGAACTCCTTTCTGCCCGAGCTGGCCAGTGCGCAACGTATCGGGGCCTTCCTGCTGTCCGAACCCCAAGCTGGATCGGACACCGCCGCCATCCGCACCACGGCCCGGCGCGAGGGCAACAGCTATGTGCTCAATGGGAGCAAGCAATGGATCTCAAACGGCAGCGAGGCCGGCTTCGCACTGGTGGTCGCCGCCACGGGCGATCCGGGCTCCCGCGACCGCTTCAGCCTCTTCATCGCGGATCCGAAGGAACCGGGGTACCAGTGCCTTCGAATCGAGAACAAGCTGGGTCAGCACACGGCTCACACCGCCCAGATCCAGTTGGACAACCTGCGTGTGCCAGCGAAGAACATGGTTGGCGAGGAAGGGCGTGGCTATGGCAAGGCGCTCTCCTTGCTGTCGGATGGCCGCATCGCGATCGCAGCGCTGTCCATCGGCATTGCCCGTGCTGCTTTGGAGGCCGCGATCCACTACGCGAAGGAGCGGGAGGCCTATGGCAAACCGATCGCCGAACTGCAGGCCGTGAGCTTTGACCTGGCGGAGATGGCCACGCAGGTGGACGTGGCCCGCCAGTTCATGCTGTACGCCGCGCGCCTGACGGATGCGAAACTGCCGTCCATCAAAGAGGCTGCGATGGCCAAGCTATTTGCCAGCGAAATGGCAGAGAAGGTCTGTTCGGCTGCGCTGCAGGTCCATGGCGGCTACGGCTACGTGAATGACTTCCCCGTCGAGCGCTATTACCGCGACGTGCGGGTGACGAAGATCTACGAAGGCACCAGCCACATCCAGAGGCTGATTATTGCGCGCCAGATCTTGGCAGGATGACTCGGGCTTGCGACTTGAAGCTGCGATTAGCCTGTCCGATATCATCGAAGCCCAGCCTGCATCCGGGTTAACGCGCAGAGGACACTGCAAGAATGAGCACGCAGATTGACGCCAAGCCTAAGTCGAGACCCCGCGGCAACGCCGCCAGACGTCCAGGCAAGGGCGTTAAGTGGAACAACGCGGTGGGTGGCGCGGATGAGCAGTACCAGCTCAAGAAGCAGGCGGTCATTGCCGAGGCTTCTCGCACCTTTGGCCGCCATGGGTACAAGAACGTGTCCCTGGACGAGATTGCCGCCGCGCTCAATGTCACCAAGCCCGCTCTCTATTACTACTTCAAGAACAAGCAGGAGCTGATCTACGAGTGCCACGAACTGTCGATGAGGCTTGGTGACCAGGTGCTGAAAGACGCCATTGCATCAGAGGGAACCGGGTATGGGCGCGTCACTACCTTCATCAAGAACTACATCTCTCTGCTGACCGACGAGATGGGGGCCCCTGCCATCCTCCACGACTTCTCTGCGATGACGGCGGCGGATCAGCGCAAGATCACCTTGAGGCGCCGCAAGTTCGATTTGGAGTTGCGCCAGGTGTTCGAAGAAGGCATACGGGATGGATCCATCGCACCGTGCGATGCCAAGCTGGCGGTCTTCTGGTTCATGGGAGCCGTCGGCGGGATTTCCCAGTGGTTCCACGCAGAAGGTCGTCTGCGTGGGGATCAGGTCGCCGACATATTCATCGGCCTGCTGGCCCATGGCATTCGACCGGCTGCGCCGGAAAAGGGCGGCGCGAGGGGGAAGTCTTGATCCGATGTTCGGAACCATTGACCGTGATCAGCCAGCCCTGAAGCGCGTAAAGAAGTCGAATGCCACAGTCGATTGACCCAGACCCTGCCGCAAAAGCGGGGCGTACCGAGCCCGAGGTCGAGCGGGCCAAGTGCGCCTTGCGGCCGCAAAGACTTAGGTCTTCGGCGGCCGCAGGTTCTCAGTTGGGAAAGTCCGCACCGCGGATGTCGTCGAAGAACCACTCGTCAACGGTCAGCTTGAGCGTACCGCGCTTCTTCATCAGTTTGGCCGCAAGCTTCGGAGACGCGTAGTTGGTGAAGTCGAACTCGAATCCCGTGCGCACGTCCCCACTGTGGTTCGTCAGTTCCATCGCCTCTGCATCGGTCAGCTCGTGCGCTTCGGCCACAGTCAGCTTGAGCTCTGCGGCCAATGCCTCAGCCAGTGTGCGATGGCGCAACTCCCCGCCCTCAAACTCGCGCCAGGCCTGACGCGCGGCGCGAACGACGTGTGAGCCGTAGCCCGCAAAGTAGTCTTCCACCTCGCGCCAGGTAGAAGCCCCGATAGGGAAGGATTTGTCACGCTGGATGTCGCCAGCGACATCACCAATTGGGTCACTGCGACCTCGCTGGCCTTCGAGCCAGCGATGGAATGGAGCGCGCGCAGCCTCTTTTGCGACCTGTGTTGCACGCAAAGGCGTCTCCAGCACGTTCGGGGCACCGTCAGGGCGGTACTTCCGGCCGCGCTCCTCGGCCGGCAAGGTGTTCCATTGAGCAAGGCTGGAGAGGAAGCGCTCGCCGTCCTTGCCGTCGGTGTGATAGCTGGTGGGCACCAGGTGGTCCAGTGGCCAAAAGACGTCACAACGGGCGCAATAGCACTTCGTAGGGTCGTCTTCCACAACGTCTCCGTGCAGGTAGTAGCGGTACGGACCGGATGGGCGCAACGGCTTCGGCGCGTCCGCGACAGCCTGCGACGAGCTATCGCTGTGCTTCGACAGCAGCGACCAGTTGGTGAAGCCGTTCTGCACCGCAATGCGGTCCAGGGCTTCGCTGTGGCAGATGGAGAGTGCGCGGCCGAGCTTCTTCGCTTCGCGGCGGAAGCGCTCGAGCTGCAAGGGAGAGAAAGATGTAGCCATGACTTGACTCCGCGGTCGCGGCAAGTCCGATGCGCCCACACACCGAGCCAGCGGCGACCATTGGAAGGTCAAGGCAGGACTCGTCTTGAAACTCGCGCTGTCAGTACGACTTCGCCTCGTGGGCGGGCAAGCCGGCGGAACGGCTTGAGCCGAAGCATAGCGACACTTGGGCCGAATTGTCTAGTACCCCTGGAGGCGTCAGCAGCGCACCAGACGCCTACCTGTTGAACGTTCGTAAAGTCGCGTGCCTGTCTCACGTACATCTAGGTGCTCAGGCCGCCATCGACCATCAGGAGACTTCCGGTAGTGAAGGAGCTCATGTCCGACGCCAGATACAACGCCGAACGTGCGATTTCCGGAGGAGTGGCATGGCGTCCCAGCGAAATCTACTCGTCAAACATGGTTGCGGCATCTCGTTGGATGGCCTGCGAAATCTGCCGCTCTATGCCGAGCTGGAAGTCATTGGAAACCGGTCCAGGGTGAAGGGTGTTCACTCGGATGCCCCGGTGGCCTGCCTCCTTCGAGATGGAGCGCATCAGACCAATCTGCGCATGCTTGGCAGTGATGTAGGCGTACACGCCCTCAGCTCCAATGACGCCTGCCACACTGCTCGTGATGATGATGCTGCCGAAGTCGGCCATGTGCGGAAGAGCGTACTTGCAGACCAGAAACGCGCCGCGAACGTGTACAGCCATCACGCTGTCAAACACGTCTTCCGGGTACTCCGCGAGCGGCGCCACGACGCCAGCATTGCCAGCGTTGCTGAACAATACGTCGATGCGGCCCCAGGCTTGGCGCGCGGCTTCGATGAACGAACGAACGTCCTCGGCGCGTCTTACATCGGTCATGTGCACGTGAACCCTGTCGTCGTTGAGTGACTTCACTGCCCAAGAATCACTTTGCCTTGGAGCAACGTCTCGGACTGAGCCTGCTTTTCGCGGTGGGCAGTTGCCGTGCCACTTCAGGCATTGTCATTCCTTCCAGCACGTGGGTGATGACTTGCCGCTCTCGTCCCGAGAGAGCCGCCATGGTGTGCCTGGAGAGCTTGGCTGTCGCTCTCTCCTGCCTCGCCACTTGCATGTGGCGTC
>NZ_MKSS01000425.1:0-4750 GCF_001897365.1 Hydrogenophaga sp. 70-12 | reverse complement strand
CCCACCCTCACGCGCTGAACCGGGAGCGCGGCATGCGGACACGAAGCACACGAGGCGATCGAATGAGAGTCAACACCCCCCACAACGCAGCCCCCCTGGCACCGGTGCGCGCGCCGCAGCCGGCCGCCGAGGCCGCTGGCGCGGCCGGGACCACGCCAGCCGCGCTGCAGTCCGGCGTGCTGGGCCCGGCCATGCAGGCGCTGCGCGAGATGCCCGAGATCGACGAGGCCCGCGTGGCGCAGCTGCGCGAGGCCTACCAGCGCGGCGAGCTGCGCTTCGACGCCGGCAAGCTGGCCGCGCTCATCCAGCGCTACCACGGGGAAGGCCGGTGATCGCCGCCGCCGACGCCATGGCCCTGCTCGACGGCCTGCGCCAGGAGCGCGACGGCTTCGCGCGCATGCGCGCGCTGCTGCAGGCGCATTTCGACGCCGCGCTGAAGCACGACAGCGAGCGCGTGCGCGTGTCGGCCGAACGCATCACCGCGCTCACGGAACGCCTGGACGCGCTGTGCTCGCAGCGCCAGCGTCTGGTGCAGCGCCTCAGCGGTGGCGCCACGCGCGACGCCCACGAATCCCTGGCGCTGCGCCTGCCCGCCAAGGCGGCCGACCTGCTGCGCGAGCAGATGCGCGAGCTGCAGGCGCTGGTGGGCGAATGCAAGCGCTTGAACGTGCGCAACTGCGAACTCGTGGTGGGCCAGCAGGACATCATGGCCCGCGTGCTCAACGACGGCACCCCCGGCACCTATGCGCCTGCCTGAGTTTCCCTCCACCCCGGGGGCCTTCGCGGCGCCGCCGCTGCCGGTGCGCGCGGCGGCGGGCGGTGCCGGCGCCGGTTTCGGCGCGCACATGGGCGCACCCATCGGCGCGGACGCGCTTGGCGGTTCGGTGCGGCAGGAGGTGCAGCGCTTCATCGAGAGCGGCAGCGGCGCGGTGCTGGGCGGGCTGTCGCCGCAGGCGACCTGGCGGCGCTCCCTGGCCGCGCCCGCCTTGTCGCCTGAGCCGGGCAGCGCGCCCGAAGGCGGCGTCCCCGACGGCGCCAGCCGCGAGGAGCAGCGGGCTTTCCTCGACCGCATCGCGCCGCTGGCGCAGCGCACCGCCGCGCGCCTGGGCGTGGCGCCCGAACTGGTGGCCGCGCACGCGGCGCTCGAATCGGGCTGGGGCCGGCGCCCGCTGCGCGCGGCCGACGGCCAGATCATGCACAACCTGTTCGGCATCAAGGCCGGCGGCGCATGGCGCGGCGCGGCCGCGGAGGCGCCGACCACCGAATTCGAGGGCGGCGCGGCGGTGAAGACCACGCAACGCTTCCGCCACTACGAGGACCTGGAGCAGGCCTTTGGTGACTACGCCGAGCTGTTGCTTAACAGCCCGCGCTACCGGGGCGCCCTGGGCGCGGGTGGTGATCCGCGCGCCTTCGCCGACGCGCTGGCGCGCGGCGGCTACGCCACCGACCCGGCCTACGCCGACAAGCTCGCCGCCGTGGCGCGGCAGATCCAGCAGGGTGCGCGGTGAGGCGCTACTTCACCGGCTCCACTTCGTCGGGGCCCACCACGCGCGCCTCGATCACGCGGCCCGAGGCCAGGTTGCGCACGCGCACCGCGTCGCCGCGCTTGCCCTGGCCCAGGCTTTCGCCCGCGCTCTCCACCGCGATGGCGCCGCCGTGCCGCGCCACGATGCGCACCGGCCGGCCGCGCCGCACCAGCACCGGCTCGTGCAGCACCTTGGCCTGCAGCAGCGTGCCCTCGCGCAGGGCGCGCCGCGGCACGAGGCCCGCAATCGCGTCCAGCGAGCCGATCGCCTCGGGCGTGGCACTGAGGTCGCGCGCCTCGTACCGCAGGTCCGCTTCGGTCAGTGCGGCGCCGGCCCCGATGTCGCGCGCGGCCACCAGCACCTCGGCGCGCAGCCGGGCGCGCGCCACCACCGGCTCGCGCCAGCGCTCGCCGCAGCGCAACGCCAATTTCATTCGGCTGGGGTACCGGCCATCGACCACCACCACCTCGGGCGGCTGGTCACACTTTGGTTCGTGTTCCGGCGCGGAAACCACGCTCACGTCCACTTGGGCGCCGCGCCAGCCCCGCCCATCGGCGTGTTCGAGCCAGTGCGCGGTCACGGTTTTTACAATTTGCGGAATATTATTGGCGCAGAACGCGATTGATGGCGAACACAGGATCGCCGCGCACAACAGCAAGGAAAGAGGACGGCTCATGGCAATTCACTTCGGACAGGTCATCAGCGGACACGCACAGGCCTTGCAGCTGCGCGGTCAGCGGGCCGAGATCATCGCAGCTAACCTCGCCAACGTGAACACGCCGGGCTACCAGGCGCGCGACTTCGATTTCAGCGCGCGCTACGACGCTGCCCTGGCCGCGCGCGACGATGGCCTCGCGCTCGACCTCGACAGCGGCGACTTGCAGTACCGCGTGCCGCACCACCCTTCGGGCGACCACAACACGGTGGAGCTGGGCGTGGAGCAGGCCGCATTCGCGCAAAACGCCACCGGCTTCCAGGCCAGCCTGACCTTCCTGCAGATGAAGCTCAAGGGCCTCGCGCAGGCCATTCAGGGGCAGTGAGCATGTCCTTCGACAGCATCGCCGCCATCGCCGGCTCGGGCATGAACGCCCAGACCGTACGCCTGAACACCATCGCCAGCAACCTGGCCAACGCGCAGTCCGCCGCCGGTTCCGAGGACGGCGTCTACCGCGCGCGCAAACCCGTCTTCGCCGCCCTGATGGAAGAGGGAACGGGCAACGGCGCCAAGGTTCAGGTGCTCGACGTCGTGGAGAGCGACGAACCTGTGCGCAAGGTGCACGAGCCCGAGCACCCGCTGGCCAACGCCGACGGCGACGTCTTCTACCCCAACGTGAACCCGGTGGCCGAGATGACCGACATGATGTCGGCCTCGCGCGCCTTCGAGACCAGCGTGGAGGTGCTCACGCGCACCCGCGCGATGCAGATGGCCGTGCTGCGGCTCGGGGAGTCCTGACCATGCTCGACACCACCATGAACACCGGCGCCGTCGGCGGCGCATCCGCCTCGGGCGATGGCGTGGCGAAGAACGGCATGTCGGTGCCGCAGGACATGTTCATCCGCCTGCTGGTGGCGCAGGTGCGCAACCAGGACCCGCTGGAGCCCAAGGACCCGAGCGAGTTTGTCTCGCAGCTCGCCACGCTCTCGCAGACCGAGGCGCTGCAGACCCTGGTGAGCCAGAACAACGGCACCGCCGCCATGCTCGACAGCCTGCAGGTGCTGAGCCTGGGTGGCCAGGTTGGCCACACCGTTGCTGTTCGCACTTCGCGGATAGATATTGCAGGAAAAAGTGTTTCTGGCTCGTTCACGCTCGACGCGTCCAGCCAGACCACGGCCGTGGTGCTCACCGCGGCCGATGGCCGCAAGCACCGCGTCGAGCTGGGGCCGCGCGCCGCCGGCACGGTGGATTTCCGCATCGACCCGGCCGCGCTGGGCCTGCCCGAAGGCCGCTACTCGATCGCGGTCGACGCTGGCGAGGGTGTCCCGGCGCCGGGTGTCGACGTGCGCGGCGTGCTCTCGGGCATCCGCCTTTCGCCCACGGGGGGCGTGCAGATGAACGTGAGCGGCATCGGCGAGGTCACCCCGGCCGAGATCACCGGCTTCTTCGGTCGCGAGACCACTTCTTCCAACGGATAAAGGAACGCAGCATGAGCATGGAAATCGCCCTGTCCGGCGTGAAGGCCATCAACGCCGAACTCGAGACCATTTCGAACAACATCGCCAACGCGGGCACCTACGGCTTCAAATCCAGCCGCACCAACTTCGCGTCCATGTACGCGGACACCTCGCCCATGGGCGTGGAAGCGGCCTCGCGCACGCAGTCCATCGGCATCGGTGGCGGCACGCTCAACACCGGCCGCGGCATGGACGTGGCCATCAAGGGCAAGGGCTTCTTCGCGGTGAAGGAGCCGTCGGGCCAGACCCTGTTCACGCGCGTGGGCATCTTCACCGCCGACCGCGAGGGCTACGTCACCGACAGCTTCGGCCGCCGCCTGCAGGGCTATGGCGTGGTGCCGGGCTCCGACGTGCTGGGTCCCATGGGCGACATTCGCGTCAGCAAGGAACAGCTGCCCGCGGTGTCCAGCTCGCGCCTGGACTACGTGGCCAACCTCTCGGCCGACTGGACCGCGCCCACCGTGGCGGTCTTCGACCCGACTGAGCCCCTGAGCTACAACGGCTCCAACGTCTCGGTGATCTACGACTCGCTGGGCTCGCAGCACACGCTCACGCAGTACTTCGTGAAGACCGGTCCGAACGAGGTGACCGTGCACTACGGCTTCGACGGCGCGCCGCTGGCCGCCGGCACCGAGACCGTGCTGCAGTTCGGCACCGATGGCCGCCTGACCCTGCCCACCGGCCCGGTGGCCAAGGCCCTGCCGCTGCCGGCCACGGTGGACCCGATCACGCTGGACCTGAACTACGCCGGCACCACCCAGTACGCGGGCCAGACCACCACCACGGTGAACGACGCCGACGGCAATTCCTCGGGCGCCTTCCTGTCGGTGAGCATCGACGAGGACGGCGCGGTGCTGGCCCAGTACAGCAACGGCCTGCGCCAGCGCGTGGGCACGGTGGCCCTGGCCAACTTTCCCAACGAGGACGCGCTGGCCAACGTGAGCGACACCAGCTGGACCGTGACCAACGCCAGCGGCGAGCCGCTGTACGACGCGCCGGGCGTGGGCCAGGCCGGCTCGCTGGTGGCCGGCGCGCTGGAGCAGTCCAACGTG
>NZ_MKSS01000424.1:0-4804 GCF_001897365.1 Hydrogenophaga sp. 70-12 | reverse complement strand
AGCACCGCTGGCTGCGCCATCTGCTGGGGCGGCGGTACCTGAATTCGCGCACCTACACGCGCTGGATGCGCTGGAACGCGCGCTGGCGCGCCACGCAGCGCCTGGACCGCCTGCTCGGCCAGCGGCACGAGAGCGTGGTGCAGGACGTGGACATTCCCCTGGCCGGGGCGGTGGCCTTCTCGGAGTTCCTGCGCAGCGAGGTCGGCATCTGGCCGGTGTGGGTCTGCCCGGTGCGCGGCAGCGCGCCGCCGCGCTTCCCGCTGTACCCCCTGCCGGCCGGGCTGTGCGTCAACTTCGGCTTCTGGGACGTGGTGCCGGTGCGCGCGGGGCAATCGCCCGACCACGTCAATCGCCGCGTCGAAGACGCGGTGCTGCGCCTGGGAGGCATCAAGTCCCTGTACTCCGACGCCTTCTTCACGCGCGAGGTCTTCGACCGCACGTACGGCATGGACAGCTACGAGCGCCTGAAGGCGCGCTACGACCCGCAAGGCCGGGCGCCGCACCTGTTCGACAAATGCGTGCGGGGCGCCTGAGCGCGTCGCACGCGCAACTTGATGGCCATCAAGCCGCGGCGATCGGCGCGCTCCTACGCTGGGCATCTCCCCACTTCAAGGACCATTGCCATGCGGACCTCCACCCTTCGAACGATCACCCTGTCGGCCGTGCTGGCCTGCGCCGCTGCGGCGGCCTTTGCTCAGAGCGCACCCCGGCCCGGCGAGGACAACTACCCGCCAGGCGCACCCAATGCGGCCACGCCGAACGCCCCGCCCAGCGGCGCTCGCGTGGGGCCGCGCTACACCCCGGGCTGGTCGATGATGAGCAAGGAAGAGCGCGCGCAGCACCGGGCGCAGATGCGGGCCACCAAAACGCCCGAGGAATGCCGTCACGTGATGGAGGAGCACACCGCCTCATGGAGCGCCGCGCGGCCGACCGCGGCGCGCCCCTGCGCACGCCCCCGCGCGCCGCCTGTCCCGCGCGCTGAGCCGCGCGCTGGCGGCGTCGCGCTCAAGTGTCCGCGGGCGTCGCGCAGCGGCCCACCGATTGCGCCAGCGCGATGCGCTCGGTGGGCTGGAGGCCCAGCGCCTGGGCCAGCCGGCGCCGGTCGATCAGGGCGCGCACCACCGTGCCCAGGCCATGGGCCGCGCAGTGCAGGTACACGTTCTGCGCGATGCAGCCCGCGTCGGCGCCGGCAAGAAAAGGGCGTTCGTCCGCACGCGCGTCGTGCATGGCCGCGAAGTCGGCCACGTAGACCAGGTCCAGCGGGGCCGAGGCGGCGAAGGCCTGCAGGCCGGTGAAGCCGCGCAGGTCCTCGGCCTTGACCAGGCTCAGCCGATGGGCCTGAGGGTCGTAGCGGAAGGCCCCTTCCGGCAGCACGGCGAACACCGCGACTTCCTGCCAATCGTGGGCCGAGGGCGCGGTGCGCCCATGCTGGGGCGGGCGGTTCACGCCGAACGCGGCCCATAACAGGTCGGACACCTCCTGCAGGCTCAAGGCGTCGGGCAGGAACTCGCGCGTGCTGCGGCGCAGCCGCAGTGCGCTGGCCAGCGTGGCGCCGCCTTCCGTGCGCGCGGGCGGCAGGACGACATCGTCGGTTTCAAGATTGAGCTGGACGGTGGACATGGTCTTTGCTCCATCGGGGACAGGGATGGACGCACCATGACGCCGGGCGCGGCGCCTGTGCTTGACGCAGGTCATGTCCGCGGGCCGGAACGTCGCGCGGGGCACCGGGTGGGCAGCTTGATGGCCGTCAACATGGGCGTCTGCTGCCTGGGCCACAGTGGTCGCCATGGGTCCCCGACCCCTTGGAGCCACCATGAAGATCGCCCACCTCTGCCGGCGCGCGCCGGTCACCATTCCCGCCAATGCCTCGGTGCGTGAGGCGGCCCGCGCCATGCAGGCCGAGCGCGTGGGCGCGCTCGGCCTGACCGACCCGTTCGAGCCCGGGCGCATCGTGGGCGTCGTCACCGACCGCGACCTGGTGCTGCAGGTGCTGGCGGGCGAGCGACCCGTCGACGGCCAGGTGGTGGCCGGCGTGTGCTCGTCCAACCTGCATGGCGTGTCGGCCCAGGCCTCGGTGCACGAGGCCGTGGAAGCCATGCGCCGGCACGGCGTGCGGCGCTTGCTGGTGATCGGCGACGACGGCCAGGCGGTGGTGGGGGTGCTGTCGATGGACGACGTGTTGGGCGTGCTGGCCGACGAACTGGCGGCGCTGGCCGGCACCCTCAAGTCGGGTCTGGCGCGCGAGGGCGAGCCCGGTGGCGAGGCGCGCGCCAGCCATTGAGCCTGCGGCGCCAAGCGCGCCGGCCCAATGAAAAACCCCCGCGGGCCGGATGGACCGCGGGGGCTGGGAAGGTGGTGCCGGAGAGAGGAGTCGAACCCCCGACCTTCTCATTACGAATGAGCTGCTCTACCAACTGAGCTACACCGGCGAAGCCTGGCATTATAGCCAAGCGGGCGAGGGCCTGGTCCGTGGCCGGCGGCTCAGGCCTCGCGGTGGTATTGGGTGACGCGCTCCACCTCGTTCTTGCTGCCCAGGATCACGCTGACGCGCTCGTGCAGCTTGCCGGGCTGGATATCCAGGATGCGCTCGCGCCCGTTGGTGGCGGCGCCGCCGGCCTGTTCCACCAGCCAGCTCATGGGGTTGGCCTCGTACATCAGGCGCAGCTTGCCGGGCTTGTCGGGCTCGCGCTTGTCCCAGGGGTACATGAAGATGCCGCCGCGCGTGAGGATGCGGTGCACATCGGCCACCATGCTGGCGATCCAGCGCATGTTGAAGTCCTTGCCGCGCGGGCCTTCCTTGCCCTGCAGGCACTCGTCCACGTAGCGCTTCACCGGGGCGTCCCAGTGGCGCATGTTGCTCATGTTGATGGCGAATTCCTTGGTGTCGGCGGGAATGCGCACGTCCTCCTGCGTGAGCACGAAGGAGCCCTGCTCGCGGTCCAGCGTGAACATGGCCACGCCGTCGCCCACCGTCAGCACCAGCGTGGTCTGCGGACCGTAGACGCAGTAGCCGGCCGCCACCTGCTTGTGGCCGGGCTGCAGGAAGTCGCCCTCGTCGACGCCGCGGTCGCCTTCAGGCATCTTGAGCACGCTGAAGATGGTGCCGATGCTGACGTTGACGTCGATGTTCGAGGAGCCGTCGAGCGGATCGAAGAGCAGCAGGTACTCGCCTTGCGGGTAGCGGTTGGGCACCACGTAGATGCTGTCCATTTCCTCGCTGGCCATGGCCGCGAGGTGGCCGCCCCATTCGTTGGCCTCGATCAGGACCTCGTTGGCGATGATGTCCAGCTTCTTCTGGACCTCGCCCTGCACGTTTTCGCTGCCGGCGGTGCCCAGCACGCCGCCCAGCGCGCCCTTGTTCACCGCGTGGCTGATGCCCTTGCAGGCGCGCGCCACGATCTCGATGAGCAGGCGCAGCTGCGAGGGGATGTGGCCGTCGACGCGCTGCTTTTCGACGAGGTAACGGGTGAGGGAGATGCGTTGGCTCATGGTCGGGTGTTCTCAGTCGTCGGACAGGGCGCGGGTCACGACCTCGCGCACGTCGTTGCTCAGCTCGGTCTGCGCGGCCACGCGGGCGATGGCCTCGCGCGCGGCGCCGCGGTAGGGCTCGGCCAGCTTCTTCCAGCGGTCCAGCGCGCGCGCCAGGCGCGCGGCCACCTGCGGATTGAAGCGGTCGATCTCGATGACGCGCTCGCTCCAGAACACGTAGCCGGCCGCGTCGGCGCGGTGGAAGGCGCCCGGGTTGGCGTTGCAGTAGCTGAAGATCACGCTGCGCGCGCGGTTGGGGTTGCGCAGGTTGAAGTCGCGGTGCGCCATGAGCTGCTTCACCGCCGGCAGCACGTTGCCGCCGCGGTCGGGCGCGCCGGCCTGTAGGGCGAACCATTTGTCCAGCACCAGGGCCTCGTCGCGGAACATGGCGTGGAAGCGCGTGAGCGCCTCGCGCGCCAGCGGGTGGTCGGCCACCACCAGGGCCGACAGCGCGTTGAAGCGGTCGGTCATGTTGCCGGCGTCCTTGAATCGCTGGTAGGCCTTGCCGGGCCAGACGGCGTCGCCCGAGCGGCGCGCCTGCAGGCACAGCATGGCGAGCGCCAGCCCGGCCAGGGCGCGGCGGCCCGCGCTCAGCGGGTCGGGCCGGTAGGCGCCGTTCTCTTTGTGCGCTTCGTAGGCCCAGGCCCAGTCGGCCTGCAGGGCCTGGGCGAGCTGTTCGCGCATGGCCTCGCGCACCGCGTGCACGCGCTGCGGGTCCACCACCTCGAGCTGTTCGGCGATGTAGGTCTCGCTGGGCAGGGTGAGGGCCAGTTCCTTGAAGGCCGCGTCCAGGCGCTCGTGGCGCAGCACCGCGCGCATGGCCTCGATGAAGGCGGCGTCCAGCGGGGCGTCCACCGCGCCGGGGGCGGCGATGGCCGCCAGCGCGCGGCGCAGCGCCAGGCGCTGGCCGGCTTCCCAGCGGTTGAAGGGGTCGCTGTCGTTGGCGAGCAGGGTCAGCAGCTGCGCGTCGCTGTAGTCGCATTCCAGCACCACGGGCGCCGAGAAGCCGCGCAGCAGCGAGGGCACGGGTTCGCTGTCCACGCCCTCGAACACCAGCGATTGGCTGACCTCGGTGAGCACGAAGAGGCGCTGCTCGGGCGTCAGCGGCAGTTCGCGGCCCTCGGCGTCCAGCAGGCCCAGCGCCACCGGGATCACGAAGGGCTGCTTGAGGGCCTGGCCCGGCGTGGGCGCGCAGCGCTGCGTGAGCGACAGCGTGTAGCGGCGGGCGGCGGCGTCGTAGTGGCCCTCGGCGCGCACGCGCGGCGTGCCGGCTTGG
>NZ_MKSS01000423.1:0-4844 GCF_001897365.1 Hydrogenophaga sp. 70-12 | reverse complement strand
TGTAGCCCGAGTACCACGAGGCGTCGGTGAAGATGGTGCGGTAGTTGTCCCAGGTGAAGGTCTCGGGCCACAGCGTGAACGAGGACAGGATCTCCCCGTTCGTCTTGAAGCTCATGTTCACCATCCAGTAGATGGGCAGCAGCGCGAACACCAGGTAGGCGATCAGGAACAGCGTGCGCGCGCGGAAACGGGATTCACGCATGGCCCTGCTCCTTGTCCGACGTGCCCAGGCTCTGCATCCAGTTGTAGAGCACGAAGCAGAACAGCAGGATGATGAAGAAGTAGATCAGCGAGAAGGCGGCCGCGGGCCCTAGGTCGAACTGGCCGACCGCCTTGGTGGTGAGGTACTGCGACAGGAAGGTGGTGGCGTTGCCCGGGCCGCCGCCGGTGAGCACGAAGGGCTCGGTGTAGATCATGAAGCTGTCCATGAAGCGCAGCAGCACGGCGATCATGAGCACGCCGCGCATCTTGGGCAGCTGGATGTAGCGGAACACCGCCCAGGGGCTGGCGCCGTCGATGCGGGCGGCCTGGTAGTAGGCGTCGGGGATGCTGCGCAGGCCCGCGTAGGCCAGCAGCGCCACCAGCGGCGTCCAGTGCCACACGTCCATGACCAGCACGGTCCACCAGGCGTGGCTCGGGTCGCCGGTGTAGCTGTAGGCGAAGCCCAGGCGCTCCAGCGTGTGGCCGAGCAGGCCGATGTCGGTGCGCCCGAAGATCTGCCAGATGGTGCCCACCACGTTCCAGGGGATCAGCAGCGACAGCGCCACGATCACCAGCACCACCGAGGCGCGCCAGCCCTGCGCGGGCATGGACAGCGCCAGCGCGATGCCCAGCGGAATCTCCACCAGCAGCACCGCCAGCGAGAACTGGATCTGGCGCCACAGCGCCAGGTGCAGCTCGCTGTCGCGCATCACCATGGCGAACCATTCGGTGCCCACGAACACGCGCCGCTGCGGCGAGATGATGTCCTGCACCGAGTAGTTCACCACCGTCATCAGCGGCAGCACGGCCGAAAAGGCCACGCACAGGATGACCGGCAACACCAGCCACCAGGCCTTCTGGTTCACGGGTTTGTTGATCGCGCTCATGGGAAAACCTCCGTGCGGCGCACTGCGGTGCGAGCGCCTTCGGGCGGGCGTGCGGCGCTCATGCCATGTTCTCCACCAGTTGCTCGTCGCGGTAGAAGCAGGTGTGCGCGTCCAGCAGGCGCAAGTGCACGGTGTCGCCTACGGCGGGCGGCGCGGCCTCGGCGCCCAGCCGGCACTTCAGCGTGTGTTCGCCGAGTTCGCAGCTGAGCAGGAAATAGGTGCCGATGTCCTGCACGCGGCTCACACGGGCCGGCAGCGAGCGGCCGTCGCCGGGCTCGCCCAGGCGCAGGTACTCGGGGCGGATGCCCAGCTTGACCGGTCCCTCCGGCAGCCGCCGCCCGTCCTGGAAGGCCAGCGGCTGCTCGTTCACCAGCACGCCGCCGCGCACCGCCTGCGCGGGCAGGAAGTTCATGCCGGGCGAGCCGATGAAGTGGCCCACGAAGGTGTGCGCGGGGCGCTCGAACAGGTCCGCGGCCGTGCCCTTCTGCACCGCGCGGCCGCGCGACATCACCACCACCTCGTCGGCGAAGGTCAGGGCTTCCACCTGGTCGTGCGTGACATAGATCAGGGTGAGCTTGAGTTCGTGGTGGATCTGCTTGAGCTTGCGCCGCAGCTGCCACTTCAGGTGCGGATCGATCACGGTCAGCGGCTCGTCGAACAGCACGGCCGACACGTCCGAGCGCACCAGGCCGCGCCCGAGCGAGATCTTCTGTTTCTGGTCGGCGCTCAGCCCGGCGGCGCGGTGGTCGAGCTGACCGCTGAGTTCCAGCATCTCGGCGATGCGCCCCACGCGCTGGTGGATCTCGGCCTGCGGCACCTTGCGGTTGCGCAGCGGGAACGCCAGGTTCTGCGCCACGGTCATGGTGTCGTAGATGACGGGGAACTGGAACACCTGCGCGATGTTGCGCTGCTGGGGCGACTCGCGCGTGACGTCGCGGCCGTCGAAGCGCACCGTGCCCTGCGAAGGCACCAGCAGCCCCGAGATGATGTTGAGCATGGTCGTCTTGCCGCAGCCCGAGGGACCCAGCAGCGCGTAGGCGCCGCCGTCGCGAAACGCCATCTTCAGCGGCAGCAGGGCGTAGTCCTCGTCGGTGCGCGGGTCCGGCCCGTAGGCGTGGGCGAGGTCGAGTTCGATCAGGGCCATCAGTGCGCCCCCTGGCGCGCCAGCGGCGCGCGCACCAGCGGACCGCTCGCGTCGAAGACGAAGAGCTGGTCGGGGTGCAGGTACAGCCGGATCGGCGCGCCCAGGTCCAGCTTGTGCACGCCCACCAGCTGCGCCACCAGTTCGCCCACGGCGCTGTGCACGTGCACGAAGGTGTCGGAGCCCGCGATCTCCGCCAGCTCGACACGGCCCTCGATGGCCAGGTCGCCCGGTTGCGCGCGCTCGCGCAGGCCCCCGGCGCGCACGCCGAGCACGAAGTCATCGCCAGCCGACAGGGGCAGGTCCAGCGGCCAGTCCAGCGCGCCGGCCACGCGCAGGCCGCCCTGAGCGCTGCGCCGCGCGGGCAGCAGGTTCATGGGCGGGTCGCTGAAGGCGCGCGCCACGCGCAGGCTCTTCGGCCGGTGGAAGACCTCGGCCGTGGGGCCGTACTGCAGCAGCTCGCCCGCGTCCATCACGGCCGTGTGGCCGCCCAGGAGCAGGGCCTCGCCGGGCTCGGTGGTGGCGTAGACCACCGTGGCCTCGCCTGCGGCGAACAGCGCCGACAGCTCCTCGCGCAGTTCCTCGCGCAGTTTGTAGTCCAGGTTCACCAGGGGCTCGTCGAGCAGCATCAGCGGCGCCCGCTTGGCCAAAGCGCGCGCCAACGCCACGCGCTGCTGCTGCCCGCCCGACAGCTCGGCCGGCAGGCGGTCCAGGAAGGGCTCGATGTGCAGCCGCGCGGCCAGCGCGCGCACGCGGGCCTCCACGTCGCGCTCGCCGCGCAGGCGCAGCGGCGAGGCGATGTTCTGCGCCACCGTCATCGAAGGGTAGTTGACGAACTGCTGGTAGACCATGGCCACGTTGCGCTCGCGCACCGGGCGGCGCGTCACGTCCTCGCCGTCCACCAGCACGCGCCCGGAACTCGCCGTGTCCAGCCCGGCCATCACACGCATCAGGCTGGTCTTGCCCGCCTGCGTGGCGCCCAGCAGCACCGTGACCGCGCCCGGCACGGGCGCCAGGCTCAGCGGGTACAGGTGGACCGAAGGCCCCACGGTCTTGGTGATGTGATCCAGTGACAGCTGCATGGGCGTGGTGGGCGCGGCGTGCAATAAGTCCGGCGTCGCGCTTTCGTTTGCGCGTATCTTTGTTCGTTTCTTTTCTTTTTATGTTCGGTACATACCCTTAGAAGTCCATCAGTGTTTTCCGATATGTTCGGAACCCGATCGCCGGCCACCCCGACATGAACCTGAATCCCCGCCACACCCAACTGCTCGACGAGGTCCGCGCGCACGGCCCCCAGACCATCGAAGCCTTGGCCGAACGTTTCGGCGTCACCCTGCAGACCGTTCGCCGCGACGTGCAGCGCCTGGCCGAGGCCGGCCTGCTGGCCCGCTTCCATGGCGGCGTGCGACTGCCCGGCTCCACCACCGAAAACATCGCCTACCGCCAGCGCCAGGCCATGCAGGCCGACGCCAAGCAGCGCATCGCGCGCGCCGTGGCGGCGCGCGTGCCCAACGGCTGCTCGCTGATCATGAACATTGGCACCACCATCGAGGCCGTGGCGCGCGAGCTGCAGCGCCACCGGGGCCTGCGCGTGATCACCAACAACCTGCACATCGCCTCGCTCATGAGCACCAACCCCGACTGCGAGGTCATCGTCGCCGGCGGACAGGTGCGCGCGGCCGACCAGGGCATCGTGGGCGAGGCCACGGTGGACTTCATGCACCAGTTCAAGGTCGACATCGGCCTGATCGGCATCAGCGGCATCGAAGCCGACGGCACGCTGCGCGACTTCGACTACCGCGAGGTGAAGGTGGCGCGCGCCATCGTGGCGCAGTCGCGCCAGGTCTGGCTGGCCGCCGACCACAGCAAATTCAACCGGCCCGCCATGGTGGAGCTGGCGCGGCTCGACGACCTCGACGCGCTGTTCACCGACGAAGCGCCGCCCGAGCCCTTCAACGCGCTGATCGAGCAGAGCCACGTGGAATGCGTGGTGGCCGGCGAACGCGCGGCGCTCGCCCCCTGAAAGCCCCGGAACACGACCGATGAACCCCACCCACCTGCTGGCCCTGGACCAGGGCACCTCCAGCTCGCGCAGCATCGTCTTCGACCGCCAGGGCCGCGTGGTGGCCATGGCCCAGCGCGAGTTCCCGCAGATCTACCCGCAGCCCGGCTGGGTGGAGCACGACCCGCGCGATCTGTGGCACACCCAGCGGGAGACCGCGCGCGAGGTGCTGGCCAAGGCCGGCCTGCGCGCCGGCGAGGTGCGCGCGGTCGGCATCACCAACCAGCGCGAAACCACGCTGGTGTGGAACCGCCGCACCGGCGAGCCGGTGTACAACGCCATCGTCTGGCAGGACCGGCGCGCCGAGGGCGCCTGCGCCGAACTGCGCGAACAAGGCCACGAGGCCCTGGTGCAGCGCAAGACCGGCCTGCGCATCGACGCCTACTTCTCGGGCACCAAGCTGCAGTGGATCCTGGACCACGTGCCCGGCGCGCGCGAACAGGCCGAGCGCGGCGAGCTGGCCTTCGGCACCGTGGACAGCTGGCTGATCTGGCAGCTCACGCGCGGCGCGCGCCACGTCACGGACCACAGCAACGCCGCGCGCACCATGCTG
>NZ_MKSS01000422.1:0-7290 GCF_001897365.1 Hydrogenophaga sp. 70-12 | reverse complement strand
TGCGCGGCCCATTCGTTCATCCACCTCGTGCTGCACGCCTGGCTGGGTTCGCGCATCTGGGAAGGAAGGTTGTCATGACCTGGCTCGTGATCATCGTCTTCTGCGTGCTCGCTTTCGCGGGCATGCCCCTGGCGTTCGCGCTGGGCTTCGCGTCCCTGGCCGCCCTGTACGCCGCCGACTTCGAGCTGGTGATGCTGGCGCAGCGCATGCTGCACGCGGTGGACAACTTTCCGCTGATGGCCATCCCGCTGTTCATGCTGGCCGGCGAGCTGATGGTCAAGGCCGGCATGATGGAGCGGCTGGTGGCCTTCGCCAACAGCCTGGTCGGGCGCGTGCACGGGGGCCTGGCCCACGTGACCATCATCGCCGGCACCATCCTCGCCTCGGTCAGCGGCGCGGCCGTGGCCTCGGCCAGCGCCTTGGGCAGCGCCCTGGTGCCCGCGCTGCGCAAGCACTACCCGGACAGCTTCAACTGCGCGGTGATCGCCTCGGCGGCCAACCTGGGGCCGGTGATTCCGCCGTCCAACGCCATGATCGTCTACGCCCTGATGGCCGGTTCCTCGGTGTCGGTGGGCGGGCTGTTCATGGCCGGCATCGTGCCGGGCGTGCTGCTGGCGCTGGGCTTCATCGGCATCGCCAGCTTCATCTCCTGGCGGCGCAAGTACCCGCCCACGGGCGAGGCCTTCAACGCGCGCAACGCCTGGGTGCAGTTCCGCAAGGCGCACATCATCCTGTTCATGCCCATCATCGTGGTGGGCGGCATCATCGGCGGCGTGTTCACGGCCACCGAGGGCGCCGCCATCGCGGTGATCTACTCGGGCGTGGTGGGCCTGCTGGTCACGCGCAAGCTGAGCCTGTCGGACCTGCCGGGCTGTCTGTTCCGTGCGGCCGTCACGGCCTCGATGGTGGGCGCGCTGATCGCGCTCGCCGCCACGGTGACCTTCCTGCTCACCGTGGACATGGTGCCGCAGCAGTTGGCGGACTGGGTGAAAAGCATGACCGCCGATCCCATGGTGTTCGTGCTGCTGACCATGCTGCTGCTGGTGGTGGTGGGCATGTTCATGGAGTCGAACGCGGCCTACATCATGCTGGTGCCGCTGTTCGTGCCGATCGCCGACGCCTTCGGCCTGGACCCGCTGTGGTTCGGCTTCCTGTTCATGTTCAACCTGGTGATCGGGATGATGACGCCGCCGGTGGGCGTGCTGTTCTTCGTCATGAGCGGCATCACCCGCGTGCCCATGGGCGCGATCATCCGCGAGTCCATGCCCTTCGTGATCTTCCAGTTCGGCATGCTGCTGCTGTGCGTGGCCTTTCCGTCCATCGTCACGGCGCTGCCGCGCGCGCTGGGCTTCTAAGGGGTGGCCATGTCACTGGACGCATCCAGCCCGGCGGCGCCGGGCCCAATGGACCGGCTGGACCTGCTGATCACCGGCGCCACGGTGGTGCACACGCGCCCGCAGCTGGAGGTCATCGAGAACGCGGTCATCGGCATCGCCGGCCCGCGCATCGCCTTCGTGGCCCGGGCCGGCGACGCGCCGCGCGTGGACGCGCGCCGGACCATCGACCTGCGCGGGCACCTGGTGCTGCCGGGCTTCGTCAACGTGCACACCCACACCATCCTCACCATGGTGCGGGGCGTGGCCGAGGACATGGGCTTCGCGCCGGCCTACACGCCCGGGGTGCCGCATGGCCATGAGGTCACGCCGGACGAGGCCGTGGCCCTGGCGCGCCTGGGCGCGCTGGAGGCCCTGATGTTCGGCTCCACCGTCATCAACGACAGCTACGTGCACGCCGACCTGACCCTGCCAGCGATGGCCGACGTGGGCCTGCGCGCCTACGCCTGCGGGCGCATCCACGACGTGGACTTCTCCCGCGTGCATCTGGGCGAGTGGCGGCACGACGAGGCCATCGGCGAGCGCACCCTGGGCGAGGCCCTGGCCCTGCACGCGCGCTGGCACGGCGGGCCCGAGGGCCGCACCGGCGTGCACCTGACGCCGCACGCGCCGGACACTTGCTCACAGGGCCTGCTGCGGCGGGTCGCCGACCACCGCGAGCGCCACGGCGGCGTGGTCACCACGCACCTGTCGCAAAGCCGCATGGAGAACCAGCGCGTGCAGGAGCGCGATGGCTGCACGCCCTGCGAGCTGCTGGAGCGCACCGGCCTGCTCGGCCCCTCGCTGATCGCCGCGCACGGCATGTACATGAGCGAGTCGGACATGCGCCGCGCCGGCGCGGCGCGCATGAACCTCGCGCACGTGCCCAAGGGCAACGCCACCGGCGGGCGCATCGCGCCCACGCGGGCCATGCAGGACGCCGGCATCCGCCTGGCGCTGGCCACCGACAACATGCACGCCGACATGATCGAGGTCATGCGCTGGGCGCTCAACCTCGGGCGCATACAGACCGGCGGCATCGACGACGGCTGGCAGCCGGCGGACATGCTGCGCATGGCCACCTACAACGGCGCGCACGCCATGGGCCTGGGCGAGCACCTGGGCAGCCTGGAGGCCGGCAAGCTGGCCGACATGGTCTGCGTGGACATGCGCCGCCCGCACCTGGTGCCCAACATCAACCCGCTGGGCAACCTCGTGCACACCGGCCAGGGCCGCGACGTGGCCATGGTGCTGGTGCACGGCGAGATCGTGGTGGAAGGCGGTCGCGCCCTGCGCGTCGACCAAGACAGCATCCTGGCCGACGCCCAACAGGCGGCGGCCGCCTTGTGGGAGCGGGCCCGCGCACAAGTCGAGCCCCGGAGAAACGCTTGAACATCCTCGTCATCAACCCCAACATTTCCCTCAGCGTCACCGAGCTGATTCACAACGAGGCGCGCCGCGCGGCCCTGCCCGATACGCGCATCACCATGGCCACCGCGCCCTTCGGCGTGGCCTACATCGAGACGCCGGGCGAGGCCGCCGTGGGCGCCTACGCCACGCTGCAGCTGCTGGCGCAGCAGCAGGCGGATCACGACGTGGCCGTCATCGCCGCCTTCGGCGACCCCGGCGTGGCGGCGGCCAAGGAGCTGCTGGACATTCCCGTGGTCGGGCTCACCGAATCGGCGGTGGCGGCGGCCTTCCTGCTCGGCGGGCGCTTCGCCATCGTGGGCATCTCGCAGCGCATCGGCGCCTGGTACGTGCAGACCGTGGAGCAGCTGGGCCTGTCCTCGCGCATGACCGGCTACCGCGGGCTCAAGCAGGGCTTTGCCAGCGTGGGGACGGTGCAGCAGGAAGCGCGCGACGTGCTGCGCGAGATGTGCCTGAGCTGCGTGGAGCAGGACGGCGCCGACAGCATCATCCTGGCCGGCGCGCCGCTGGCCGGTCTGGCGCGCGAGATCGCCGCCGACGTGCCCGTGCCCCTGATCGATGGCGTGGGCAGCGCCATCCGCATGGCCGAGGCCCTGGGCCGCGCCGGCTACACGCCGCGGCGCAGCGGCGCGATGTCGCCGCCGCCCGCCAAGGCCCACCAGGGCCTGAAGGACGGCCTGGCCAGCCTGATCGGGCGCCAGCCATGAGCGCCGCCGGACCGTTCCCCAGGCGCTCAGCCCCGCAGCGCGCAGCACGGAGGACCCTGCCATGAGCGATCGCCCGAGTTTCGACCTCGTGGTCCGCAACGCCCGCGTGGCGACGGCCTCGGACAGCTTCGTCAGCGACATCGGCATACGCGATGGCGTGATTCAGCAACTGGGCCACGGGCTCGCCGCCGGCGCGCGCGAGATCGACGCGGCGGGCCGCGTGGTCACGCCGGGCGGCGTGGACGCGCACTGCCACCTCGACCAGCCCATGGCGCCGCCGGTGCGCATGGCCGACGACTTCGACAGCGGCACGCGCGCCGCGGCCTGCGGCGGCACCACCACCGTCATTCCCTTCGCGGCGCAGGTCAAGGGCCAGTCGCTGCGCGCCGCGGTGGACGACTACCACGCGCGCGCCGAGGGCCGCGCGCACATCGACCACGCCTTCCACCTGATCGTGAGCGACCCCACGCCCGAGGTGCTGGGCCGCGAGCTGCCCGAGCTGATCCGCGAGGGCTACACCTCGTTCAAGATCTACATGACCTACGACGACCTCAAGCTCGACGACGGCCAGATCCTGGACGTGCTCGAGGTCGCGCGGCGCCACGACGCCATGGCCATGATCCACGCCGAGAACGCGGACTGCATCGCCTGGCTCACGCGCCGGCTGGAGGCGGCGGGCCGCACCGCGCCGCGCTTTCACGCGCACGCGCGGCCCATGCTGGTGGAGCGCGAGGCCACGCACCGCGCGATCTCGCTGGCCGAGCTGATCGACGTGCCCATCCTCATCGTGCACGTCTCGGGCCGCGAGGCGGTGGAGCAGATCCGCTGGGCGCGCGCGCAGGGGCTCAAGGTGTTCGCCGAGACCTGCCCGCAGTACCTCTTCCTCACCGCCGAGGACCTCGGCATCGACGACAGCTACAAGGGCGCGCGCTGCGTCTGCAGCCCGCCGCCGCGCGACAAGCAGAACCAGCAGGTGATATGGGACGGCCTGAGCGACGGCCTGTTCACCGTGTTCTCGTCCGACCACGCGCCGTTCCGCTACGACGGCACCGAGGGCAAGAAGCCGAACGGCGAAGAGGTGGCCTTCCAGCACATCCCCAACGGCATCCCCGGCATCGAGACGCGCCTGCCGCTGCTGTACTCGGAAGGCGTGCTGGGCGGGCGCATCACGCTGCAGCGCTTCGTCGAGCTCACGTCCACCAACCCGGCCAAGGCCTACGGCCTGCACCCACGCAAGGGCACCATCGCCATCGGCAGCGACGCCGACCTGGTGATCTGGGACGAGGGCGAGCGCACGGTGCGCAACGCCGCCCTGCACCACGACGTGGACTACACGCCCTACGAAGGCATGGCCCTGCGCGCCTGGCCGGGCGTGACCATCGCCAGCGGCGAGGTGGTGTGGGACGGACAGGCCTTCCACCCGCGCCGGGGCCAGGGCCGCTACCTGCGGCGCGGCCGGCCGAGCCTGTTGCCGGCCCGGCCTACTTCGCTCCCCCCACACGCCGCGTGATCTCGGCGGCGCAGGCCAGCAGGGGCTTGGCGATGCGCCCGTTCCACGCGGTGTCGAAGGTGGCCGACGGGCCCATCACCAGCACGCCGAGCACGATGTGGCCCTCGGCGTCGAACACCGGCGCGCACAGCGCGTCGATGCCCGGGATCGGCTGACCGAGCGTGCGCGAGAGGCCGTGCTGGCGGATCTCGGCCAGCGTGGGCTCCAGGTCCTGGATGGTGTGCACCGGCTTGGGCGCGGTGCCGTAGTTCGAGCGCGCCAGGTCCTCCGCCAGCAGCCGCTCCACCACCTTGGGCGGCAGGTAGGCCGCGAACAGCCGGCCGGTGGCCGTGTTGGTCAGCGACATCACGGTGCCGGTGCGCAGGTTCACGTGCAGCGGCTGGATGGGTTCTTCCATGCGCACGATGGTCGGCCCCAGGTTGCCCCAGACCACCAGGGCCACGCTCTGCCCCGTGGCGTGCGCGAGCTGCTCCAGCACGGCGGACGCCTCCTTGACCGGGTCCATGCGCTGCAGCTTGATCAGGCCCAACTGCAGGGCCAGCGGCCCCAGCTCGTACTGCCCGGCGTCGTTCTGCGACACGAAGCCCACCTTGAGGAAGCTGACCATGTACGGGTGGGCCTTGCCCGCCGTCATGCCGGCCGCCTTGGCCAGGTCCTTCAGGGCCACCGGGCGCACCTTGCGCGCGAGCTCCAGCAGCAGGGCGCTGCCGATCTCGATCGACTGGATACCTCGACGGCTCTTTTCTTCCATGGGGACGTGGGCGGTGGGGGCGCGGGCAAGTGTATCCATAGGGTTTTCCCTGATAATTTCAAACGGCTACGACCCAATCAGACGAAAAGATATTATCAAACGCATTGACCATAGTCAGATAGGGCTTCTAGAATCGCCCCCACTGACAAGGAGCAAGGCATGTCACAGGAGACACAAGCCGTCGACGTACTGGTGATCGGTACCGGCGCATCGGGCATGGCCACGGCCGTCACCGCCGCCGCGCAGGGGCTGCAGGTGCTGGTGGTGGACAAGCAGCCACAGTTCGGCGGTACCACGGCGCGCTCGGGCGGTTGGCTGTGGATCCCCGGCACCCACCTGGCCAAGGAGCAGGGCATCGAGGAGCCGCCCGGTGCGGCCAAGGCCTACCTGAAGCACGAGGCCACCACGCACTACGACGAGCGCCGCGTCGACGCTTTCCTGGAGAACGGTCCCAAGGCCATCGAGTTCTTCACCAGCCAGACCCCGCTGCGCTTCGACCTGCCGCCGGTCTTTCCCGACTACCACGCCGAAGCCCCCGGTGGCCTGCCGGGCGGGCGCTCCATGGTGACCCGGCCCTACGACGGCCGCGAGCTCGGCCCGCGCATCAAGCTGCTGGCGCCGCCGCTGCCCGAGCTCACGGTGTTCGGGATGATGCTGGGCTCGGGCCCCGAGATCCGCCACTTCATGCGCGTCTTCAAGTCGCCCACGTCCTTCTGGTACGTGACCAAGCGGCTGACGCGCCATTTCTTCGACGTGCTCATCCACGGCCGCGGCATGACGCTGACCAACGGCAACGCGCTCGCGGGCCGCCTGGCCAAGGCCGCCATGGACCGCGACATCCCCGTGTGGTTGTCCTCGCCGGTGAAACAGCTGCTGGTCGAGGGCGGCGCGGTCACCGGCGCGCTGGTCGAGCGCGAGGGCCGGCCGGTGCGCGTGGTGGCGCGCCGCGGCGTGGTGCTGGCCGCGGGCGGCTTCCCCTACGACGTGGAGCGCCGCCAGCAGCTGTTCCCGCACGCGCCCACGGGCCGCGAGCACTTCTCGCCCTCGCCCTCCACCAACACGGGCGACGGCCTGCGCCTGGCCGAGGCCGTGGGCGGGCGCGTGGACGGCACCATTCCCCACGCGGCCGCGTGGGTGCCGGCCTCCGTCACCACCCGCCCGGACGGCAGCGCGGGCGTGATGCCGCACTTCATCGACCGCGCCAAGCCCGGCGTGATCGCGGTCAACCCCGAGGGCCGGCGCTTCACCAACGAAGGCAACTCGTACCACGACTTCGTGCAGGCCATGGTCAAGACCTGCGAAGGCCGGCCCGAGGTCTTTGCCTGGCTGCTGTGCGACCACAAGGCCCTGCGCAGCTACGGCCTGGGCTGCGTGGCGCCCGCGCCCCTGCCCATCGGCCGCCACCTGCGCAACGGCTACCTGAAGTCCGGCGCCAGCCTGGCCGAGCTGGCCACCCAGCTGGGCATCGCGCCGGCCACGCTGGAGCAAACCGTGGCCGAGTTCAACCGCCACGCGGCGAAG
>NZ_MKSS01000421.1:0-4826 GCF_001897365.1 Hydrogenophaga sp. 70-12 | reverse complement strand
GGTGCACCTCGTCGTGAAAGCCCAGCGGAAAACCCGCGATGAACAGCGTGGCGTCCACGGGCACGGCGTCAAAGTCGCGAACGATGTGCGCGGGCGTGAAGGCGAACAACACCGCCTCCTTCGGCAGGGCCTCGCGATCGATTTCGAGCACGGCCACGTCGATGTCGCCGCCGCTGTCCTGGCCCTGGCGCCACAGCGCCGTGCCGTCGGCGTACAGCGGCATGGAAAAGCCGGTGCAGCGCGTGAGGTCCTGAAGGTCCAGGTGCAGGGTGATCTCGATGCGGTCCGGCCGGTGCTCGCTGCCCTCGTCGATGAAGACGTGGCGGCTGGTCGCGAGGAAGAGGTGTTCGTCGCGCGCGAAGAAGAAGCCGCTGGCGTTGGTGAGCGATTGCTCACCCAGGAAGGTGCCGACCTTCGGCGTGGCGAGGAACAGCGGGTCCACCGGCGGCGAGACCGGCGCGGCGGGGGTCTTCGGGGGGGTGTTCATCGCCACAGTGTGAGGGCTTGGCGGCGTCCAGGCCACCGGCCGCGATGGCAGGCCATCGCGTCAGCCCAGCGCCGCCTCCAGCGCGTCCACGAACATCGCCGGCACGTCGAAGCCGGTTTGCTGCTGGATCTCCTGGAAACAGGTGGGGCTGGTGACGTTGATCTCGGTCACGCGGTTGCCGATCATGTCCAGGCCCACCAGCAGCAGGCCGCGCGCGGCCAGCGTGGGCGCCATGGCCTCGGCCACGGCGCGGTTGTCGTCGGACAGCGGTTGGGCCACGCCCTTGCCACCGGCCGCCAGGTTGCCGCGCACCTCGCTGCCCTGCGGGATGCGCGCGAGCACGAAGGGCGCCACCTTCCCGCCGATGAGCAGCAGGCGCTTGTCGCCCTCCACGATCTCGGGCAGGTAGCGCTGCACCATCACGCTGGTGGCGCCGCCCTGGTTCAGGGTCTCGATGATGGAGCCCAGGTTCAGGCCGTCCTCGCGCACGCGAAAGATGCCCATGCCGCCCATGCCGTCAAGCGGCTTGAGGATGACGTCGCGCTGCTCGGCGTGGAAGGCGCGCACGGCCTCGGCCGAGCGCGTCACCAGGGTGGGCGGCGCGAACTGCGGCCACTCCATCAGCGCGAGTTTTTCGGGGTGGTCGCGCAGCGCGGCGGGCTTGTTGAATACGCGCGTGCCTTCGCGCTCGGCCTGCTCCAGCAGGTGGGTGGCGTAGAAGAACTCGCTGTCGAAGGGCGGGTCCTTGCGCATCAGCACGGCGTCGAAGCTCGCCAGGGCCTCGCGGCCCTCGCCGCTCACGTCGAACCAGTGGTCGAGTTCGCCGGTGAGGCGCAGGTGCCGCACCTGGGCGGTGACACGGCCGCCGCTCACCCATTGCAGGTGGCGCGGCTCGCAGGCCGCGAGCGCGTGGCCGCGGCGCTGCAGCTCGCGCATCATCGCGAAGGTGCTGTCCTTGTAGGTCTTGAAAGCTTCGAGCGGGTCGGCGACGACCAGGATCTTCTTCGTCATGGGCGGGGGTGTTTTTTCGCGAGGCCGTACTGTTGCACAAAGAGCGCGGCGGCGCCGGCCACCACCCCCCAAAAGGCCGAGCCGATGCCGGCTATCACCACGCCGCTGAGCGTGACGAGGAAGGTGATGAGCGCGGCCTCGCGGTGCTCATCGTCCTTGAGCGCGGCGTGCAGCCCACCGCCGATGCTGCCCAGCAGGGCGATGCCCGCGATGGCCATCACCAGCTCGCGCGGGAAGGCGATCAGCAGGCCCGTGACCAGCGCGCCCACCAGACCGATGGCCACGTACAGCGCGCCGCACACCACCGCGGCGGTGTAGCGCTTGTCGCGGTCGGGGTGGGCCTCGGGACCCATGCAGATGGCCGCGGTGATGGCCGAGAGGTTGAGCGCGAAGGCGCCGAAAGGCGCCAGCACCAGCGTGGCGATGCCCGTGACGGTGAGGATGCGCGAGATGGGCATGTCGTAGCCCGCCGCGCGGATGGCCGCCACGCCCGGCAGGTTCTGCGAGGCCATGGTGACGATGAACAGCGGCAGCGCCAGGCTGGTGAGCGCCGCCAGGCTGAAGCTCGGCGCGGTGAACACCGGCACGGCCCATTCGAGCCTGAGCGCGCCCGCGTTGAAGCGGCCGGTGGCCAGTACCTGCGCCACGCCCGCGAGCAGCGTGAACACCACCGCGTAGCGCGGCGCCAGGCGGCGCGCCACCAGGTAGACCAGCAGCATCAGCACCACCAGGCCCAACGCGGTCTGCGCCGCGCCGAAGGCCTGCAGGCCGAAGCGCGCCAGCACGCCGGCCAGCAGCGCCGCGGCGATGGCCATGGGGATGCGGTTCATGACCCGCTCGAACCAGCCGGTGGCGCCCGCCAGGGTGATGAGCGCACCGCAGACCAGAAAGGCGCCGGTGGCGTCGGACATCGTGAAGCCCCCGGCCAGGCCTGCGCTGGCCAGCACCGCCGCGCCGGGGGTGCTCCAGGCCACCATCACGGGCTGGCGCAGCAGCAGCGAGGGAATCGCCGAGCACAGGCCCATGCCCAGGCCCAGCGCCCACATCCAGGACGTGATCTGCGCCGGCGTGGCGCCGAAGGCCTGCGCCGCCTGGAAGACGATCGCCACCGAGCTGGTGAAGCCCACCAGCACCGCGACGAAGCCGGCGGTGGCGGCGGAAAGGCTGAGGTCCTTGAAGAATCGCATCGCGCGATTCTGCCGGGACAGGCCCGGCGCCGCTGGCGCGGGCCCGACAGGCCGGCGGGCTCAGCCCGCCGGCAGCAGGCGCAGCAGCACCGCCGGATCGTGCGCCCGCGCGACCGCCACCATGGCCGCGAAACAGGCCAGGGCCGCCGCGAAGGCCATGGCCCGGCCCGTCGGCGTGCGCGCCCGCCGCAGGGCCAGCGTGCCGAGCACGATGTAGGCCACGAGCAGGCCCAGCTTGAGCTGCAGCCACGGCGTGGCGAAGGGGTTGAGCCGCAGCGCCGCGAGCAGCAGCAGGGCCGCCATCAGCAGGGCGGTGTCGATGAGCTGGCTCAGGCGGCGCACCGGCGCCGCCAGCGGCGCAGCCGAGCCCAGCAGCACGCCCACGCCGCGCGCGGCGAACAATCCGCCGCTGGTCAGCGCCAGCGCGACGTGCGCGGCCTTGATCCAGGGGTAGGCCATCAGCAGGTCCATGGTTCAGGCCCGCCGCAGCACCGCCGCCGCCGGGGGCAGCAGGTCGGCCAGGGTGTGGCCGTCCAGGTGCGAGAGGAAGCTCTGGAGCGCGCCGTCCAGCACGCCCGCCAGCCCGCAACGGCCGGTGAGCGCGCAGCGGCTGTCCTCACCGAAGCACTCGACGAGCAGGAAGTCCGGCTCCATGCCCCGCACCACCGCGCCGAGGTTGATGTCGGCCGGCGCGCGCGCGAGCCGCATGCCGCCGCCCTTGCCGCGCACGGTTTCGATCCAGCCCTGGCGGCCCAGCAGGTGCGTGACCTTCATGAGGTGGGTCTCGGAGATGCCGTGCGCCTGCGCGACCTCGGCTATGGTGCACAGCCGCCCAGGCTGGCGCGCCACGTACATCAGCAGGCGCAGCGCGTAGTCGGTCAGCGTGGTCAGGCGCATGGCGTCGACCGGCTCAGGGCGTGGCGCCGGCCGGGTTCAGGCCACGGGGCAGGGCCTGGGGGTCGCGGCCCATCTGCCAACCCATCCACAGGCTCTGGGCGATGCGCCCGGCGAGCGCGCGGGCCTGTACCGCCATGCGGCGGTTCGGCTGCGCGTCGGCCACTTCGCCGAACAGCGCCAGCCAGCGCTCGAACAGCTCGGCGCTCAACTCGGGCAGGGCCGCGTGTTTTTGCATGGGGTTGCCCGTGTAGCGCCCGGTGCGCCGCAGCACCGAGGACCAGAAGTCCACCAGCTTGTCGAGGTGGTGGTCCCAATCGTCGATGCGGGCGTTGAAGATGGGCGCAAGGACCGCGTCCTGGCGCACGCGCGCGTAGAAGGCGTGCACCAGCACCTTCAGCTCTTCCTCGGTGCACAGATCGGTCGTGGTCATGGGACTTCCTCGTCGCCGCTGCCGGGGGCAGGGATCAATAAGATCTATTTTATTTATATCTTATAGAGCCGCCAAATCCCTGTTGCCCTCGCGGGCCTCCAAGGCCTCAGATCTCGACCTTGGAGCCCAGCTCCACCACCGCGTTGGCCGGCAGGTGCAGGAAGGCCGCGGCGCCGGCGGCGTTGTGGTGCATGGCGGCGAAGAGCTTCTCGCGCCAGGGCGCCATGCCGCTGCCCAGCGTGGGCGTGACCACGTCGCGCGACAGGAAGTAGCTCGTGGTCATGGGCTCGATCTCGCAGCCGCGCAGGCGCAGCGGCTCCAGCGCGGCGGGCACGTCGGGGTCGTTCTTGAAGCCGTAGTGGATGGTGACCGCCCAGCAGTCGTGGCCCAGGGGCTCGACCTCCAGCCGCTCGCTCATGCCGATCCAGGGCACCTGATGCGAGCGCACGGTGACGAACAGGTTCTGCTCGTGCAGCACCTTGTTGTGCTTGAGGTTGTGCAAGAGCGCGTTGGGCACGATGCCCGGGTCGGCGGTAAGGAACACCGCCACGCCGGGCACGCGCAGCGGCGGCTCGACGAACACCGCGTCGAGAAAGCCATTGAGCTCCAGTGCCTCGGCCTGCTGGGCCTTGGACATGAGGCGGCGTCCCTGCTTCCAGGTCATCATCAACGTGAACACTGCGCCGCCGATGACCAGCGGGAACCATCCGCCATGGAACAGCTTGAGCATGTTCGAGCTGAAGAAGGCCAGGTCGATGACGAAGAACAGGCCCGTGGCGCCCACGCACAGCCACAGCGGGTATTTCCAGCCGTA
>NZ_MKSS01000420.1:0-4914 GCF_001897365.1 Hydrogenophaga sp. 70-12 | reverse complement strand
CGCCCAACTCATCCACACGCTGTTCAAGCCCAAGCCCCTCCACTGAACCCGGTCCATGTCCTGCAGCAAGGCCCTCTCCACCTCCCACGCACGGCGCCACCCATGGCCTGGCCCGGGCCTGCCGCCCCCCAGCCCCCACCCACCGCACAGCCCACTCGCCGCCGGGCGTGCCGCGCGGCTGGTGCGCGACAACCCCCCGCCCTTCAGCCGCCACCGGCCGCCCAACCCGGCCTCGGCCCTCTGGTTGCTGCTCATGCCCCGCCTGCCGGCGCGCACCCCGGAGCAGGCGGCGACGCACGCCGCTGTCCTGCGCGTGCTGCTGGCGCAACCAGATCCCGCGGCGCGCGCGGACCTGTTCCGCGGCTACGAGCGGTGGCATCCCTTCCATGCGCCCAGCGACCCCACCGCCCGCCTCTTCCACCTGGTGTCCCACCTGCAAAAGCCCGAGCACCGAGCGACCGAACGCACCTGGGCGGCCCTGCATCGCGCACCCAGCCCGGGCCCATCGACGGACTGGACCGTGTGGCGCGAGCTCTGCCGCGTGCTGGCCGCGCAGTTGGCGCCGGTGGTGCAATCGTTCCAGCGGTCCCGGCAGTCGGCGCCGAACCAGCGCCGGCTCGACGACCTCATCCTGCGCGCGCTGCTGCGCCTGTCGGACCCCGATGGGGGCGATGCCGCGACGGCCATCCAGCACCTGTTCGAGTTGCTCAGCGACTTGACGCACGCGATCGACGTGGCGCATCGACCGCACTTCGCGCAGCGGCTCTACGGCGCCTGTGCTTCGTGGATCCAGCAGTCGATGCGCCCCCCCGTCGCCCCTTTCACGCCGGCCCGGCCGCCCGTCCACCTCCTGGCCCTGCAAGGGGCCCTGTACGTGCTGCGCAAGGGCCTGGGCCCCTCTGGGGATGCGTCGCCGCTGCGCGCGCCGCCAGGGCTGGCCCACACGGTGTCCACCTTCGCCCAGTTGTTCTATGCCCTGCACGCGCCCGACCCCGCGCAACGCCAGCGCCAGCTGGCCGCGCTGCGCGATCGCGTCGAGACCGATGCGCTGCTGTCGACGCACCGCGAGGACGCGGCCCAGGCCCTTCAAGGCCTGCTGTCGTTCTATCTGCACGATTGAAGCCGTCTCGCGGACGGGCCGGGGGAAACTGGGCCTGGGCGGCCCGGTCGGCACGCCCCCTAAAATCCCGGCCCGACCATGACCGACCCCCGCCACGCGCAACCGCGCACTCCCCCCAGCGACGTGCCCTACCTGCGGCAGGTCAAGAGCTACGTGCTGCGCGCGGGCCGCACCACGGCCGCGCAGGCCAAGGCCTACGAGGTGTATGGCCCGCGCTTCCTACTGCCTTACACCGCCGACCAGCGCCTGGACGCCCGCGCCGCCTTCGGCCGCGAGGCCC
Source organism: Hydrogenophaga sp. 70-12 (assembly GCF_001897365.1). NCBI lineage: Bacteria > Pseudomonadati > Pseudomonadota > Betaproteobacteria > Burkholderiales > Comamonadaceae > Hydrogenophaga > Hydrogenophaga sp. 70-12. Next base: position 3,514 of record NZ_MKSS01000420.1, on the reverse strand, counting down.
CGCTGGTGCTGGAGATCGGCTTCGGCATGGGCGGCGCCACCGCCCACATCGCCAGCGTGCGGCCGCAGGACAACTTCCTCTGCTGCGAGGTGCACGAGCCCGGCGTGGGCGCGCTGCTCAAGCTCGCCGGCGACGGCGGGCTGGAGAACATCCGCATCCTGCGCCACGACGCGGTCGAGGTCATGGACCACATGCTGGCCGACGCCAGCCTGGACGGCGTGCACGTGTTTTTTCCCGACCCCTGGCACAAGACCAAGCACCACAAGCGCCGCCTGATCCAGGGCCCGTTCGTCAACCGCCTGGCGAACAAGCTCAAGCCCGGCGGCTACCTGCACCTGGCCACCGACTGGCAGCCCTACGCCGAGCAGATGCTGGAGGTGCTGCGCGCCGAGCCCCTGCTGCGCAACACGGTCGAAGGCTACGCCCCCAAGCCCGACTACCGCCCGCTCACCAAGTTCGAGAACCGCGGTTTGAAGCTCGGCCACGGCGTGTGGGACCTGGTCTGGCGCCGGGTCTGAGCGTGCCAGCCCTCAGCCCTTCAGCAGGGCCCCGGCAAGGGCAGCGACAACTGCAACGGCAGCAGGGCTGGCGCCTGCAGTACAAAGCGTCCCTCTCGCCCGTCTGACACCCGCATGGCGCACCGCCCCAAGAACCCCCTGATTCCCACGCGCGAGGGCGTGTCGCCCAGCTGCGTGGCCATTCCCTTCACCCAACCGGCGCCCTGGGCCTCGGTGCTGCAGTTCCTGAGCGAGCGCCTGCCGGTGATCGCCCCCGGCGAATGGGCGCGGCGCCTGGCGCGCGGCGAGGTGCTGGACGACCACGGCCAGGCCCTGGCGCCCGAAGCCCCCTGCGAGCCCGGCGCCCGGCTCTACTACTGGCGCCATGTCGAGGACGAAGCGGAGATTCCCTTCGAGCCCCAGATCCTGTTCCACGACGAGCACCTGCTGGTGGCCGACAAGCCGCACTTCATGCCCGTCACGCCCAGCGGGCGCTATGTGCGGCACAGCCTGATGGTGCGGCTCAAGCAGCGCACAGGCCTCGACTCGCTCAACCCCATCCACCGCATCGACCGCGAAACCGCCGGCCTGGTGGTGTTCAACCTCCGGCCGCAGGACCGCAACGCCTACCACGCGCTGTTCCGCGAGCGCGCGGTCGACAAGGCCTACGAAGCCATCGCGCCGCACGACCCCACGCTCGCGCTGCCCCTCACCCGCCGCAGCCGCATCGAAGAGGACGTGGAGGCCTTCTTCCGCATGGTGGAGGCCGAGGGCGAGCCCAACAGCGAGACGCGCGTCGAGCGCCTGGAGGTGCGCGGCGCCTGGGCCCGCTATGGCCTGGCACCGCTCACCGGCAAGCGCCACCAGCTGCGCGTGCACCTCGACGCCCTGGGCCTGCCCATTGCGGGCGACCAGTTCTACCCGCGCGTGCGGCGCGGCCCCGACGGGGTCGAAGATTTCACCGAACCCTTGCGGCTGCTGGCGAGCGCCATCGCTTTCACCGACCCGGTGACGGGCCAGGCCCGGCGCTTCGAGAGCGCGCGCACGCTGGACTGGCCCTTGCCCTGACCGGCGGTCGCCCACAGGCGCAGGCGATCCGCTGGCGGGGAACGCCAGGTCAAGAAAACCTCGAAGCTGCCGACGAGAGGGTGGGCCACCGCCCTCGCTGTCCCCGCTGTCGCGCTTTCGCCTTACATGCCCCGCACTTCCATCGATACGCCCGCCGCCGTCGTGCAGGCGCTCAACCACGACGGCGCCGTGCTGCCCCCGCGCAGCTCCTGCGACGTGTTCTCCCAGACCCAGGCCAAGGTGCAGTGCATGGTCTGCATCGCGCCGGCCATGAAGCGCACCGTGCCCCACGTGGTGGTGGTGCTGATGGGCGCCGACCGCCACGACCAGCGCGAGGCCGCGACCGTGCTGCAGCGCCTGCTGGGCGAGGGCTCGGCCACGCCGGTCGACCTGCGCGTGCTGCAGTCCGGTGGCGTCACCCTCATGCTGGCCCCCTGGGCCGCGCGCGAGCTGGTGCGCGGCGTGGCCGACTCGGTGGCCAAGAGCTGGCACCCGCAGCGCATCACGGTGGACGGCTCGCGCCTCGACGGCGACGGCGTGGTCGTGGTGCCCGGCCCGGGCTCTCAGGGCGACATGGCGGTGGAAATCCGCCAGGCGCTGGAGTCCTTCGTGGCGGACACCGGTTCGCTGTGGGAACACGCCCGCCGCCTGCTCTCCAGCAAGACCGAGCCCAAGCGCTGGACGCTGCCCCTGGGCTGCAGCGTGATCGAACGCCACGAGGGCCGCCAGGTCTGCTGGGACATCGGCTTTGAGGACATGCGCAAGCTGGAGCGCGCGGTCGCCCTGGTCGACGCGCGCCTGGCCATGGGCCGCGACCACCTGCTGCGCCCCTGGGCCGCCGCCGAGGAAGACGCGGTGGAAACCCGCCTGCCCTCGATCTCGCTGATGGCCCTCGCGCCCTCGCGCGAAGCGCGCGCGCAACTGGCCCGCCTGCTGCGCAACGTGCTGTTCCAGATCGGCCGGCTGGGCTTCGTGGCCTCGCGCCCGGCGGACCTGGCGGACACCTCGGGCCAGCCGGGCTGATCAGACGCGCTCGGCCACCCAGCCCTGCACCGAGGCCAGGGCCTTCGCCAGCCCGCTCGGGTCGGTGCCGCCGGCCATGGCCATGTCGGGCTTGCCGCCACCCTTGCCGCCCACCTGCTGGGCGACGAAGTTCACCAGCTCGCCGGCCTTCACCTTGCCCACGCTGTCGGCCGTGACGCCGGCGGCCAGCTGCACCTTGCCGCCGTCCACCGCCGCCAGCACGATGGCCGCGCTCTTGAGCTTGTCCTTGAGCTTGTCCATCGTGTCGCGCAGGGTCTTGGCGTCGGCGCCATCCAGCGTGGCGGCCAGCACCTTCAGGCCCTTCACGTCCACCGCGCGGCCCAGCAGCTCGTCGCCCTGGCTGGACGCCAGCCTGCCCTTGAGCGCGGCGATTTCCTTCTCCAGCGCCTTGATCTGCTCCAGCGTCTGGCCCACGCGCGCGGTGAGCTCGGCCACCGGCGCCTTCAGCGCGCCCGCGGCCTGGGCCACGGTGCTTTCCAGCGACTGCAGGTAGGCCAGCGCGTTCTCGCCGGTGACGGCCTCGATGCGGCGCACGCCGGCGGCCACGCCGCCCTCGCCCACCACCTTGAACAGGCCGATATCGCCGGTGCGCGTCACGTGCGTGCCGCCACACAGCTCGCGGCTGCTGCCGATGTCGAGCACGCGCACCGTGTCGCCGTACTTCTCGCCGAACAGCATCATGGCGCCGGTCTTCTGGGCCGACTCGATGTCCATCAGGCGCGCCTGCGTGGCCGCGTTGGCCAGGATCTCGGCATTGACCAGGGCCTCGATGCGGCGAACCTGTTCGTCGGTGAGGGGCGCGTTGTGCGCGAAGTCGAAGCGCGTGCGCTCGGCGTTCACCAGCGAGCCCTTCTGCTGCACGTGATCGCCCAGCACCTCGCGCAGGGCCTTGTGCATCAGGTGGG
>NZ_MKSS01000419.1:26136-34892 GCF_001897365.1 Hydrogenophaga sp. 70-12 | reverse complement strand
GCGCCCACCCCGCCATTGCCCGAACCCTCGGCCTGCAGACAGGACTGGCGCGAGAAGCGAGGTTCTTTCGTTGGTTGGCCGGCTCAGGTGCTGCACGTCAGGGCCGGGCGCAGGGCCGTGGCGGCGCCTATGCGGTGCTGAGAAGCGCAGGGCCGGCGGTGGCGCGCGCAGCGCGCTTCGTCAACTGACTCGCGGCGGCTGTCTGAGCGCAGTGGGCGAAGCCCACGCAGCGAGTTCCGCCGCGCGCCGCTGGCCCGAGCATCGCAAGGGACCCCTCGCGCAGCGAGGGGCGCCGCATCGAAGCCGCCACGGCCCTGCGCCCGGTCCTGACACCCCCGGACCGCCTCAGAGCTTCAGCTCCCAGGTCTCGCCCACCAGCGACTGCCCGAAGCCCTCGTACGGCGCCGACTTCACCCGCTTGAACCCGCGCTTGGCGTAGATCTCGCGCGCCGCCGTGAGGCAGCTGTTGGTCCACAGCACCATCTTGCGGTAACCCTTGTGCCGCGCGAAGGCCAGGCATTCGTCGGTCAGGCGCGCGCCCAGGCCCAGGCCGCGCGCGGCCGGCGTCAGCAGCAGCATGCGCAGCTGCGCCGTGCTGGCCGACTTGCGCACCACGAAGGCCGAGCCCACGCGCTCGCCGTCGAGTTCGGCGATCCAGCAGCGCTCCCAGTCGGGCTGAAACTCGCGCACGTACTTGGCCACGATGTCGGCCACCAGGGCCTCGAAGGCCATGTTCCAACCGTACTCACGCGCGTAGACCTCGCCGTGCTGCTGCACCACCCAGCCCATGTCGCCGGGTCGCGGGTCGCGCAGCACGGCCGCGCGCGTGCGCGCCGCGGCCGTGGGGCTCAGCAGCCGCTCGATGCGCGCCATCGCGTCCACCACCGCCTGCTGCTCGGCCGGCGCCAGCGGGGCCAGCAGCGCCGCGGCCTCCTCGCGCGACTTCTGCTGCATCGGCGCGAAGGCCTCGTGCCCGGCGTCGGTGAGCGTGAGCAGGCTCTGGCGCGCGTCCTTCGGGCTGGGCGCGCGGCTGAGCCAGCCCGACTGCTCGAAGCGCTTGAGGATGCGGCTGAGGTAGCCACCGTCCATGCCCAGCTCTCGCGCCAGCTCGGTGGCCACCAGGCCCGGCTGGTGCGCCAGTTCGTAGAGCACGCGCACCTCGGTCAGCGACAGATCGCCCCCCAGGTAGGGCGAGAGCACGCCCGCGCGGCGGGTGTAGAAGCGGTTGAAGCGGCGCACCGCCTTGACGGCGGCGGGGGGCACGGGGCTGAGGGCTTGGGGCGTCGACATACTTGCCATTGTCAAGTTTTTACTTGCCAATGGCAATACAAAACCAGACCCTGCGACGCTCATCGCCCGAAGGCACTGGTGACAGGAAATCACCCGTTTCCCGATCAAAACTTAAGAACAAGTTAAGAAGAATCATTTTTATTTGCAATAATCCGTAACCAGCCAGCCAAGTTCACCGTTCTCCCGTCAGCCGCGCCCGGTGCGCCGCGTGTGGGTCGGGTTGCAGCAGTAGCCAGCCAGTCCGCCAACCCAACACATCCCACAGAGGAAGCTGATGTCTCGACACCTGACCCCGCCGCCCGCGCAGCGGCGCACCCCGCCGGCTGGCCGGTTCCCCCTGCAGGCCACCGCCCTCGCCTGCGGCCTGCTGTTGCTGGGCCTGGGCCACGCCCACGCCCAGACCGCCGAGGTCTCGCTCAGCGAGGTCGTGGTCTCCGCCTCGGGCTTCGAGCAGGAACTCAAGCAGGCACCCGCCTCGATTTCGGTCGTCACGCGCCAGGAACTGGAAACGCGCCAATACCGCGACCTGGCGGAAGCCCTGGCCGGCGTTGAAGGCATCGACGTGCTCGGCGGCACGGGCAAGACCGGCGGCCTGGACATCAGCATCCGCGGCATGCCCAGCGAGTACACCCTGATCCTCATCGACGGCCGCCGCCAGAACGTGGCGGGCGACGTCACGCCCAACGGCTTCGGCGCCGCGCACACCAGCCTGATCCCGCCGGTGGCCGCCATCGAGCGCATCGAGATCATCCGCGGCCCCATGTCCACGCTCTACGGCTCCGACGCCATGGGCGGCGTGATCAACATCATCACGCGCAAAGTGGCCAAGCAATGGGGCGGCCAGCTCACGCTGGAGACCGGCATCCCGCAGGACAGCGACTGGGGCGTGCAGCAGCGCTACAACCTGTACACCAGCGGCCCCCTGGTGCAGGACCTGCTGGGCCTGGCCGTGCGCGGCAACCTCTACCGCCGCGAGGCCTCGGACTTCGTGCTCGCCCCCGGCGCCGCCCAGCCCGCCTCGGCGCGCAACCCCGCGCCCGCCGAGAGCCGCCAGCACAACGTGGGCGCGCGCCTGACGCTCACGCCCAACCGCCAGCACGAGCTCTGGCTCGACGTGGAACAGGGCCGCACCTGGTACGACAACAGCGACGGCCGCCTGGGCACGCGCGACGCCACCACCAACCTGCTCGGCAACAACCCGCCCGGCTACCAGGACGCCCTGCGCTTCAACCGCGACCAGGTGGCCGTGGGCCACACCGCACGCCTGGGCGTGGGCCTGCTCGAGTCCAGCCTGATGCACACCGAGACCGAGACCATCGGCCGCACCATCCCCGGCGGGGCCGTGCCCGCCGGCGACCCGCGCCGCGGCACGCCGCGCGAACTCAAGACCACCAACCTGGTGCTCGACAGCAAGCTCGTGGCCCCGGTGGGCGACGCGCACGTGCTGACCGTGGGCGGCCAGTGGTGGGACGCCCAGCTCACCGACGGCCTGCTGCCCGAGAAGCACGACCAGACCATGTGGGCCGTGTTCGCCGAGGACGAATGGAAACTCAGCCAGGCACTGACCGCCACGCTCGGCGCCCGCTACGACAACCACAGCGCCTTCGGTGGCCAGGTGAGCCCGCGCGCCTACCTGGTGTGGGACGCCACCCGGCACTGGACCCTCAAGGGCGGCGTCAGCAAGGGCTTCCGCGCGCCGCGCCTGAACCAGCTCATCGACGGCGTGAGCGGCGTCAGCGGCCAGGGCGCCACCATCAACATCGGCAACCCGAACCTCAAGCCCGAAACCAGCACCAGCACGGAAATCTCGGCGCTGTTCGACAGCCAGGCCGGCCTGAGCAGCGCCGTCACCCTGTTCCACAACAAGGTCAAGGACAAGATCAGCGGCGGCGGCGACTGCACGGTCAACTGGGTGTCGAGCTGCTCGGCCAACCCCAACGCCACCTACGCCATCAACGTGGACGAGGCCACCACCTACGGCCTGGAGCTGAGCAGCCGCGTCCAGATCGCCAAGGGCTGGGGCCTGAAGCTGGGCTACACCTGGACCGGCAGCGAGGTGGTCGAGGACGGCGTGAAAAACGGCCAGCTGGCCAACACCGCCCGGCACGTGGCCAACGCCCAGCTGAGCTGGGACCCGAGCGACAAGTGGAGCCTGTGGCTGCGCGGCGAGTACCGCGGCAAGAGCCCGCGCTTCAGCGGCGACCCGGCCCGCCTCACCGGCAACAACCTGGCCATCTACCAGGCCGTGGGCGACATCAAGGCCCACGCCCTCTTCCACCTGGGCGGCGCCTACAAGCTGTCGAAGAACGTGACGCTCAACGCCAACATCTACAACCTGTTCGACAAGGACTTCCGTCAGTACCGCCTGGTCAACCTCAACGGCACGCCGACCTGGGTGAACGGGTACTTCCAGGGCGGCGCCTCGGTGAGCGGCACCACGCTGCCGGGCCGCACCTTCTGGCTGTCCGCGAACATCACGTTCTGAGGGCATGGGGGCGCGAGCCCCCTGTCGATCGCGCCAGGGTCAGCCAGGTCAGGGCCACGCTGCTGAACGAACCCAGCGCCATGCCCACCACCATGGGCAGCGGCTGGCCGTTGGCGAACAGGCCCACCACCGCCATGGCCAGAGCGCCCACCAGCATCTGCAGCGTGCCCATCAGCGCCGAGGCCGTGCCCGCGATGGGGCCGTGCTCTTCCAGCGCCAGCACCGACACCGTGGGAATCACCAGGCCCATGAACGCGCTGGCGATGAAGTTCAGCGCGATCAGCACCCACAGAGCGTCACCGCCGAACAGGTAATAGGCCAGCAGCAACGCGATGGTGGAACCCGAGGCCGTGGCCGCCACCTTCACCATGGGCGCCAGGCCGAAGCGCCGCCCCAGCGTGGCCGTGAACTGCGAGGCCCCGATGAAAGCCACCGCATTGAACGAAAACGCCAGGCTGTACTGCGTGGGCGTGAGCCCGTAGTGGTTGATCAGCACGAAAGGCGAGCCCGCCAGGAACACGAAGAAGCCCGCCAGCGCGCAACTGCCGATGCCCACCAGCCCGAGGTAGTGCCAGTCGCCCAGCAGCAGACGGTAGGCGCGCAGCGCGCCGCCGACGCTGCTTTCCACCCGCTGCTCGGGCGGGCGCGTCTCGCGCAGCGTGGCCCCCACCAGCGCCAGCCCGGCCACGGCCGCCAGCGCCACCGCCCAGAACACGCCGCGCCAGCCGGCCAGCGCGATCACCCCGCTGCCGGCCAGCGGCGCCAGGATGGGCGACACGCTGAACACCAGCATCAGCAGCGACATCAGGCGCGCGGCCTCGGTGCCGGTGTGCAGGTCGCGCACCACGGCGCGCGGAATGGCCATGCCGGCCGCCGCGCCCAGGCCCTGCAGGAAGCGGAAAGCCACCAGGGTCTGGATGTCGGACGCCAGCGCGCAGCCCACGCTGGCCACCACGAACAGGCCCAGGCCGAAATACAGCGGCGGCTTGCGCCCCACCATGTCGGACACCGGCCCGTACAAGAGCTGCCCCACGCCCAGCGACAGAAAGAAAGCCGTCAGGCTGAACTGCACGGCGCCCACCTCGGCGCCCAGGGCGCTGCCGATGGCCGGCAGCGCGGGCAGGTACATGTCGATGGCGAAGGGGCCGATGGCCGACAGCAGGCCCAGGATCAGGGCCATTCGGTAATAGGAGGAAGATTGCATCGCGGCGATTTTCGCCGCGAGGCCCATGCCCCCTGACCCGCCGAGCCCATCCATGCCCGACTTCGACGTCATCGAAATGAAGCCCTTCGTGCCCGCCAAGGACTTCGAACTCTCCCAACGCTTCTACCAGGACGTGGGTTTCCGCCTGAACTGGCACAACGAACAGATGGCCTACCTGCACCACGGCAGCGCGCGCTTCCTGCTGCAGAACTTCTACGAACAGGCCTTCGCCGAGAACCTGATGCTGCACCTGCTGGTGAAAGACGTGGACGCCTGGCGCCAGCGCCTGGTGGAACGCGGCGTGGCCGAGCGCTACGGCGTGCGCATCGGCGCCGTGGAGGAACAGCCTTGGGGCATGCGGGACTTCGTATTGTTCGATCCCTGCGGGGTGTTGTGGCGCATCGGCCAGAGCACGGATTGAGGGACGCGCCCGCGCGCCCGGGGGGACGGAGCGCGCGGGATGTCAAGCGCTCAGCGAACGAAGTAGTCGTTGGCGTTGAAGTCGTTCGGGTAGCCGTCGGCGTCCACCGGTTGGCCCGGCTCGGCCACGGAGAACTGGAGCCGGCCGCCTTGCACGTCGCCGATGGTTTTCACGTTGGTCAAACCGGTCATGCGACCGTCGGGCAGCGCGGTGAGGGTGATGCCCGCCCCGCCATCGGCGCTGGCCACGGCCCCGACAAAGCGGGGAATGCCTTTGACCACGTTGTCCCGGCCGGCCCGGGTCACCGGCACCAGGCTCACGGTGAAGCGTTCCCTCACCAGGCCTTGTTTGACCGTGCAGGCGTCGTCGCTGTAGACCTGCACCGCGTAGGCGATTTCCAGCTCGTTGCTGCCTGTCTTCGTCAGCGTGACGTCGCGCACGCGGGCGGCGTAGTCCTGGTTGTAGACGAAGTCGGGCACGCAAACGTCGTGGGCGGCGTCGCGTTTCCAGACGCCTTCGAACTCCGCCAGCGACACCTTGGCTTGGTCGGCGGAGGCGGGCGCCGGGGCATCGCCGCCCCCACCGCCACAGGCGGCGAGCGACAAGCTGAAGGCGGTGGTCAACAGGGCATGGGACAACTTCATGAAAAGACTTTCTTGGTTCTCGGGCGGCGAGGCAGGACGGGACGAAGCCTCCCGGTGGCTGGCCTCGCCGGGCAGCCGCTGGGAAGGAAGACAAGGTGGAAAGGGGGCGCGTGGGGCGAGGCGTCAGCGCGGGGCTGAGGGCCTGTCACCGGGCGATGGCTTCAAGGGCCGTTGGTGGGCGGCGACGGGGCGGCCCAGGAAAAACAGCGCGAGCGATTGCATCAGCGCCCAGGCCGACCGGAAATACCGCGAGGGCGGTAATTTCGTGCACGCTTGAGGGAGACAAGCCCGCCACCCCCCGCGCCGCCATGACCGCCCCGCCCTCGCCCCTCGACCGCTTCCTGCACGCCCAGGCCCGCGACTACCCGCAGGCCCTGACCGAACTGAAGGCGGGCCAGAAGCGCACGCACTGGATCTGGTACGTGCTGCCGCAGCTGCGCGAGCTGGGCCGAAGCCAGAGGGCGCGCGAGTACGGCATCCGCGACCGCCAGGAAGCCGCCGACTACCTGGCCCACCCTGTGCTGGGCCCCCGCCTGGTGGACTGCGTCAACGCCCTGCTCGGCCACCCCGATCGCAGCGCGGTGGCGATGCTGGGCGAGGTGGACGCGATGAAGCTCCGGTCGTGTCTGACGCTGTTTGCGGCGGTGGCGCCACAGGAGCCCTGCTTCGCCCAGGCACTGGCGGTGTTCTACCAAGGCCAGCCGGACGAGCAGACCTTGCGCCTGCTGGATGCGGGTCACATGCCCGCCGAACACCACCTCCCCACCCTGCTGAAGCAGATGGCCCCCTCGGTCCACCCCGAGGTGTTCGTTTTCTGCTGCTTCTCCAACGGCCGGCTCCCCGAAGCGCTCAGCCCGGTCGGCAGCTTCCATGAACCCGAAGGCCTGACGGCCATCGTCCCGCTGCGGCAGGCGCAGGCGCTGGGCCTGGCGTTCCAGTTCGAATCGAGGATGGTGACGCTGACCATCCACTCGGCCCTGGACGCCGTGGGCTTCCTGGCCCGCATCAGCGCGGCGCTTGCGTCGCAAGGCATCGCCTGCAACGTGGTCTCGGCCTTTCACCACGACCACCTGTTCGTGCCCAGGGACAGGCTGGACGACGCGCTGCGGGCGCTGGACGAGCTATCCCGGTCCGGCTAACGCGGGGCCGAGGCGCCTCGCCGCCTGTTGCCCGGGTGCGTCACGCACGCCGGCCCGGCGTGGGATGGCACACAAGTGCGACCACTTCTTTCCCAATCCTCATGGAAATCCCTCAAGCCCTAAGGGGGAGGCTGGGGCTAGTCTGCCGCGCGAGGCGCGATCGACGCCATTTCAGATTTAGTTTCAGGGAGGAGCTTGCGTGACCACGTCCCATAACCACGACCTCACGGACGATCAGAACGTCCAGCCCGAATTGGCTTCGCGGCTGGCACCTGGCTTTTTCAAGGTCTGGGTGTTCTTGGGGCTCTGCAGAGCAAGGCGAGGTTCGACCTCGTTGATTTGCTGCAGGCCAAGGGCGGAAACGCCGAGGTCGTCAAGATGGCGGCGTCGGGGCTAATGCGCTGGACTTTCACATGGCCTACCAGTTGAGGCGGTCGTGCCTGTAAGAGCCAGGGCGTACCTCAATTTAATCGCCAAGAACAACAAGCCGTGATATCAGGATAAGACAGTATGAAATTCAAAAACCTCTCAAGATGGACAATTACGCCGGACCTCGATGGACTGCTGTTCTTCGCACAACGGCTGGACGAATTGGTATGGGATTTCACTCTCGACACCCATAAGCCAATGTCTCTCAATGCGCCATACTTATGCCAAGAGGCACTAACAATAATAAAAAACATTGAAGACGATCTGATTGATGCTGCCAACTTGAAGCCAGTACTCGAGGAATTGATATGGAGCGTCCAGCATGACCCTGTTGCCAAAGCACTCCTCGATCTCCCTATCGAGAGATACGTTAGGCCAGACGATGAAGCTAAACTTTCGGAACGAAAGCGCCGACTAAGCGCACTTAGCGACACACTAGGAGCGCATCGCTATCTGCACGCGTGCTTTGATCAACTCTCGACAAACGTCAAAGCCATCAAAAAGAAAAAGATTGACACTATTGCGCGAACCATGGTTACAACGCTAATCAATATGGGCGTCAGCAAAAAGAGTCTTCAAGGCAAAACAAGTGCTTTTTTCTTTGCACCGGGGGGCGCCCCCATCACCAAAGCGGATCAAATAGACGAGTTTTTGAGCACGCTTTATCCATTTTCTCATGAATGCGACGTATATTTTGTGGTTAGCGACCTAATAAAAACGGTGGAAGAATCTTCTGAAGCGTTTGGTGTGAGCATTGTCGAGGAACTTCCTGCAGAAATGGCTGCACTGCAAGCTGAAACGCCAGAGTTTACTCGCAGCATCGACGAATGCTACGTAAAAGTGGAATCGGTGTCCGCGCTGGATGTCTATTCCGCTCAAGAAAAAGCGGCGCGTGTTCTCGACAGATTGAGCGACCTGTACACCCTCTTTCATCACCAGCGCAAAATTACATGGAAAAATACGACCCTCATCAAACAATGCTGCCTACCCAAGCCTGTTGTTGCAACTCTAACCAAAGGAGCAATGGACAAACCCTATGACTTTAAAACCGACAAAGCGTCGAAGGAATTAAATCGACTAATCAGAAATTTAGCGATCAAAGGCGCCAGCAAAACCCGATTCGATCGGGTTGCAGATTTACACG
>NZ_MKSS01000419.1:0-26105 GCF_001897365.1 Hydrogenophaga sp. 70-12 | reverse complement strand
TCAATTGGTAACGCTTTGGACAGCACTGGAAACGCTCATCCCGTCCACTGCCCACGGAGCAAAGATTGTAAATATACTGAATCAAATGACGCCATTTCTGATGCAAGCCTATATACAGCGCATTGTTCAGCGTTTCACACATGATCTAATCTCATGGAAGCCATGGTACGCAAAACGCCTGCTGAACAAAGTCCCTGGCATAGAAGGTGCAAATACCATCTATAGGGCAATGGCACTCCTGGCCGTCGACACCAATAGCGAGCTGCGATCAGAGCTATATACAGAATTAAAGGACTTTCACTTACTTCGCTATCGCGCCTATCAACTGAGCGAATTACTAGGCTCCCCAGCTTCCTTGAGAGCGGCACTCGACACACACCTTATGAAAGTAGAGTGGCAAATTCGTCGAATTTACAGAACGCGCAACATGTTAGTGCACTCTGGAAAACGGCCGAGCTATATCCACACTTTAGTGGAAAATGCACATGACTATTTCGATCAAATCATCTTTGATGTCATGAGAATGTCATGCGGAGAATATCGAGCAGGCACTCTCGATGATGTGTTTGAACTGGTCAAAATCCGCCAAGCGAAGTTCACATCGACCCTTGCCGGAATTTCAAAATTCAATGTTGAAAATTGCGCCTTTCTCTGTGACGATCTCGACACGCTTCACGATTTTCAAAACGAATCTTGGGGCATGCAGCGCAGGCCAAGCATCCACTAATTTGAAGGATTTTTTGACTACCATTAAGACCGATCGAGCATCTATAGAGGCCAATTCGGACCATAGCTAACTGAAACGAAGCAGCGCAACGAGAGACTCCCTGCGATGCAGAAAATCGATGCATGGCTTGCCTTCTTTCAACCCATTGAGGCGAGGCCAAATATCATTGCTGATTCGACAGTCTCACCCCACCGCCCTCCCCAACCCCTGCCCCACATCCCAAAGAATGTCCTCAATGTGCTCCAGCCCGACCGATATCCGAATCATGTCCGGCAGCACCCCCGCAGCAATCTGCTGAGCCTCATCCAATTGACGATGCGTCGTGCTCGCCGGGTGCGAAATCAGCGTGCGCGTATCCCCAATGTTCACCAGGTGGCTCATGAACTGCGCGCTTTCGATGAAGCGCACGCCCGCCTCCATTCCGCCCTTCACGCCAAAGGCCAGCAGGCCTGAAGCGCCGCGCATCTGGCGCTTCATCAGCGCGTGCTGCGGGTGGTCTTCCAGGCCGGGGTAGTTCACCCAGCTCACGCGCGGGTCGTCTTTCAAAAACTTGGCCAGGGCCAGCGCGTTCGCGCAGTGGCGTTCCATGCGCAGCGGCAGGGTTTCCACGCCCTGCAATATCTGCCACGCGCTGGTGGGCGCCAGTGAGGCGCCGTAGACGCGCAGGCCTTCCATGCGGCAGCGCATGCTGAAGCCAAAGTCGCCAAAGGTTTCGTAGAACTTCACGCCGTGGTAGCCGGGCGATGGCTCGGTCATGCCGGGGAATTTGCCGTTGTCCCAGGGGAATTTGCCGCCCTCCACCACCACGCCGCCCAGGGTGGTGCCGTGGCCCGCCAGGTACTTGGTCGCGCTGTGGATGACGATGTCCGCGCCCAGCTTCACCGGGTTGCACAGAAAGGGGCTGGGCACGGTGTTGTCCACGATCAGGGGCACGCCGTGCGCGTGGGCCACGTCGGCGATGGCGGCGATGTCCAGCACCACCATGCTGGGGTTGCCCAGGGTCTCGGCGTACACGGCGCGGGTGTTGGGCCGCATGGCGGCGGCAAAGGCGTCCGGGTCGGTGGCGTCCACAAAGCTGGTTTCGATGCCGAACTTGCGCAGGCTCACGGCCAGCATGGTCACGCTGCCGCCGTACAGGGCGCCGGCGGCCACCACGTGGTCGCCGCTTTGCAGCAGGGTGGTCAGGGCCAGGGTCTCGGCGGCCATGCCGCTGGCGCAGGCCACGGCGGCGCGCGCGCCTTCCAGCGCGGCCACGCGCTCTTCCAGCGCGCACACGGTGGGGTTGCTCAGGCGCGAGTAGACGTTGCCGAAGGTCTGCAGGTTGAACAGGCTGGCGGCGTGCTCGGCGCTGTCGAAGACGAAGCTGGTGGTCTGGTAGATGGGCAGCGCGCGCGAGCCGGTGCTGCTGTCGGGGATCTGGCCGGCGTGGATGGCCAGGGTCTCGGGGTGGAACTGTCGGTCGGCCATGTCACACCGGGCGCCTGGCCGAAATCACCTGGGTGTTCACGCCGGCCCAGTTCAGGCCGCCGAACAGGCGGGCGTGTTCGATCTTCACGCAGCGGTCCCACACGCTGTCCAGGCCGGCCTCGGTGGCGATGCGGTCGGCGGCTTCGCTCTTGAGGCCCAGCTGCTGCCACAGGCATTTGGCGCCGATGGCGGCGGCGCTCTGGGCAATGGGCGGAATGTCTTGCTCCTTGCGGAAGACGTCGACCATGTCCACGGGGAAGGGGATGTCCTCCAGGCGGGCGTAGCTGGGCTCGCCCAGTATCTCGGGGTACTTGGGGTTCACCGGCACGATGCGGTAGCCGTGTTGCTGCATGTACTTGGCCGCGAAGTAGCTGGGCCGGTGCCATTCGGCCGAGAGGCCGACCACGGCGATGGTGCGGCAGTCCTTGAGGATGCGCCTCAGGGTGGGGATGTCGTCTTGCATGGCTGGGGGGTGTCACCAGTAGTTCGCCATCAGGGCCTGGGCCCAGGCGGGTTCGCGCAACTCGCCGCGCGGCAGCGTGGCGCTCCACACGGGTTTGATGTCGAGCACGGGCGTGCCGTCCACGGCGTCCAGGCCCTCCACTTCGATGGTGGTGCCGCTGACGCCCAGCACGCGGCAGATGCACAGGCCGATGCGGTTGGGCCGCATGCGCGCGCGCTGCGCGAAGATGCCCACGCGCGGCCAGTCGGCGCGGTTGCGCGGGTGGCGGGCGCCGGTTTCAACGGGCTCCTGTTCGTCCACGTGAAAGTGGAAGACCACCTCGATGTGCGAGACCTGGTCCAGGCCGAGCAGGCTGTCGGGGCCCAGGCGCGGGTCGCTGAGCTCGATGCGCGAGCGGTTCGGGCCCCAGCCGTCCTTGGTGGCCTCGGCGCGGCCGCCGCGCACCTGGCCGATGGGGGTGTAGTGGTAAGCGGGGTTCGGTGCTGTGTTCATCGTTCGGGTGCCTCAGGCCGCGCCCACGCGCAGCACCACGTTGCCCACGGCGCGGCCGCTTTCCACCAGCTGGTGCGCGTCGGCGATGCGCTCCAGCGGCAGGCGTTCGGCGATGGGGAAGCGCAGCGCGCCGCGTTCCAGCAGGCGGTTGAGCGTGCCGGTGGCGCGCGCGCGGTCGGCCTCGCTCAGGTGGTAGACCATGAAGAACTTGAGCTGCAGGTTCTTCACGATCAGTGGGTAGAAGGGAATGGCCAGGGGCGAGGCGCCGCTGCCGTAGGCCACCACCTCGCCGCCGGACTTGAGCATGTCGAGGTTGGCGGCGGCGTTGGCGGCCATGTCGGTTTCGATGATGCGGTCCACGCCCTGCCCTTGCGTGAGCTCGGCCACCCGCTGCACCAGGGGCTCGGTCTTGTAGTTCACCGCCTCGTCGGCACCGGCCTCGCGCGCGATGCGCGCCTTCTCGTCCGAACTCACGGTGGCGATGACCCGCGCCGCGCCGAGCTGGCTGGCCAGCTGCACCGCGCCGTGGCCCACGGCGCCCGCGCCACCGGCCACCAGCACGGTCTTGCCGGCCACGCCGCCGTCCATCAGCACCGCGTGCAGCGCGGTGAGCGCGGGAATGCCCAGGCAGGCGCCGACCTCGCCGCTGGCGGCGTCGGGCAGGCGCACGGCCTGCTGCTGCGGCAGGCACAGGGCCTCGCAGGCGGTGCCGTGCGCGCGGCCCCAGGCGGCGTTCCACAGCCACACGCGTTCGCCGAGGCGCGCGCGGCTCACGCCCTCGCCCACCGCGTCGATGACGCCGCTGCCGTCGCTGTGCGGCACGACGCGCGGGAACGGCAGCGCCTTGCTGCGCAGGCCGGCGCGGGACTTCACGTCGGACGGGTTCACGCCCGACCAGGCCACCCGCACGCGCACCTCGCCGGGGGCGGGCTGGGGCTCGGGGATGTCGGCGAGTTGCAGCACCTCGTGGGCCGGGCCCACGGCTTCGTAGAAGGCGGCTTTCATGGGCCGCTCACCAGTGGGGCTTGCGCTTGTCGATGAAGGCCTGCACGCCTTCCAGCGCGCTCGGGTCCATCATGTTGCAGGCCATGGTGCGGGCCGCGTCGTCGTAGGCGGCGGCGATGCCGGTTTCCAGCTGGCGGTAGAACAGGCCCTTGCCGGCGGCGATGGCCATCCGCGGCTTGGCCAGGATGCTGTCCACCAGCTTCGCCACTTCGGCCTGCAGGTCGGCCGCGTCCACCACGCGGTTGATGAGGCCCTTGGCTTTGGCTTCGTCGGCGCCGATGAAGTCGCCCGTCACCAGCATCTCGAAGGCGGCCTTGCGGCCCAGGTTGCGGCTCAGCGCCACGCTGGGCGTGCTGCAGAACAGGCCCACGTTGATGCCGCTGACGGCGAAGCGCGCCTCGCGCACGGCCACGGCCAGGTCGCACATGGCCACCAGCTGGCAGCCCGCCGCCGTGGCGATGCCCTGCACCTGCGCGATGACGGGCACGGGCAGTTGCTGCACGGCCATCATGAAGCGGCCGCACTGGGCGAACAGGCGGTTGTAGTAGTCCAGCGAGGGCTCGGCGCGCATCTCTTTCAGGTCGTGCCCGGCGCAGAAGGCCTTGCCCTCGGCGGCGATGACCACCACGCGCGCGCCCTCGTCGGCGGCCACGCGGTCCACGGCGGCCTGCAGCGCGGCCAGCATGCCCTCGCTCAGGGCGTTGAAGGACTGCGGGCGGTTCAGCGTGAGCGTGACCACGCCGCGCGGGTCGCGCTCGTAGCGCAGGGGTTCGTGGGCGATGGAGGGGTCAAGCCGGTCGTTCATGGTCTGTCTCGCTCGGTCATTCGATGGCGCTCGAACTCTTGGCGCGCTCGCGCAGTTCGAACTTCTGGATCTTGCCGGTGCTGGTCTTGGGGATGGCCTCGAAGCGCACGGCCTTGGGCACCTTGTAGCCGGCCAGCAGCGTGCGGCAGTGGGCGATGAGTTCGGCTTCCGTAGTCTGCGCGCCGGGGCGCAGCTCCACGAAGGCCAGCGGCGATTCCCCCCATTTCGGGTCGGGCTTGGCCACCACGGCGCAGGCCATCACGGCGGGGTGGCGGTAGAGCGCGTCCTCCACCTCGATGGAGCTGATGTTCTCGCCGCCGCTGATGATCACGTCCTTGCTGCGGTCCTTGATCTTCACGTAGCGGTCGGGCTCCAGCACGGCCAGGTCGCCGGTGTGGAACCAGCCGCCCTCGAAGGCCTTGGCGGTGGACGCGGGGTTCTTCAGGTAGCCCTTCATGACGATGTTGCCGCGGAACATGATCTCGCCCATGGTCTGGCCGTCGGCGGGCACCTCTTGCATGGTCTCGGGCGCCATCACGGTCATGCCTTCCTGCAGCGGGTAGCGCACGCCCTGGCGGCCGTTCAGGCGCACCTGCTCGCCGAGCTCGGCGCTGGCCCAGCCGGGCCGCGCCACGGCCACCGAGGCCGGGCCGTAGACCTCGGTTAGGCCGTAGACGTGGGTGATCTGGAAGCCCAGGCGCGCCATGCCTTCGATCATGGCGGCCGGCGGCGCGGCGCCCGCCACCATGCCGCGCACGGCGCCGATGCCGTGCTTGAGCGCCGGGTCGGCGCCCACGGCGGAGAGCACGGCGTTGTGCACGATGGGCGCGGCGCAGTAGTGGTCCACGCCGTGCTCGCGCATGGCGGCCAGGATGGCGAGCGGCTCCACGCGGCGCAGGCACACGTGCACGCCGGCCTGCAGCGCCACCGTCCAGGGGAAGCACCAGCCGTTGCAATGGAACATGGGCAGGGTCCACAGGTAGCGCGGAAACTGCGGCATGGTCCAGGTGACCACGTTGCTGACGGCGTTGAGGTAGGCGCCCCGGTGGTGCGTGACCACGCCCTTGGGGTCGCCGGTGGTGCCGCTGGTGTAGCTCACGGCGATGGCGTCCCACTCGTCGGCGGGGCCGTCCAGGCGCGGCAGCGGCGCGTGCGCGGCCAGCAGGGCCTCGTACTCGTGCGCGCCCAGGCGCTCGCCAGGGCCGCTGTACTCGCTGTCGCAGACGTCGATGACCACGATGCCCCGGCCCAGGGCGGCCAGGGCCTGGGCCACCACCGGCGCGAACTCGCGGTCGGTGATCAGCACCTTGGCCTCGCAGTGGTTCATCTGCCAGGCCAGCAGGGCGGCGTCCAGGCGCGTGTTGAGGGTGTTGATGACGGCGCCCAGCGCGGGAATGGCGTAGTGCGCCTCCACCATCTCGGGCGTGTTGGGCAGCAGGGTGCTGACGGTGTCGCCCTTGCCGATGCCCAGGGCGCGCAGCGCCGCGGCCAGCCGGGCGGCGCGCTCGCGCACCTGGGCCCAGTTGAGGCGCCGCGCGCCGTGCACCACGGCGGGCATGTCGCCAAAGACCTCGGCCGTTCGCTCGACGAAGCTCACGGGCGAGAGGGCCACGAAGTTGGCCGGGGTGCGGTCCAGGTGCTGGTCGTAGATGCTCATGGCGGCATCGTAGGCAGCGCGGACAGGGGGTGACCAGCGGGGCTTACCCGATGGGGCGCGGGGCGAATGTCGCCGCGCCGACACCTTGTGCGCCAGGGCCGCGGGTGCTACAAGCCTGCGCTCATGGACGCGCCCGCCACCCACGCCCTGACCGAGGCCATCTACGACGCCGCGCTGGACGCCACGCACTGGCCCTCGGTGCTGGGCCGGCTCAAGACCGCGTTTCGCACCGAGGCCGAGACCTTCTACGTGCTCGACTTCGCCACGCGCGAGATCGGCGAGGCCCACCTGGCCGGCGTATCGCCCTACTGGGTGAGCCACTTCAACCGCTTCTACTTCGCGCCCGACAACCCCTGGAACGTGCACTCCACCGCCCTGCACCGCCAGGGCATGGTGCGCACCAACGAGCGCCTGGACGCCTTCACCCGCCAGCGCGGCGCGCTCTTTCGCTCCAGCTACTACCACGAGTGGATGGTGCCGCAGGGCTTTCACCACAGCATTGGCAACACGCTCACCAGCGACCGCCGCGCCATCGCCAACGTGACGCTGCTGCGCGCGCCCGACCTGCCGCGCTTCAACGCCGCCGAGGTTCGCCTGTTCGAGCAGCTCAGCGTGCATTTCGTGCGGGCGCTGCGCGTGCGCCAGCACCTCGACGCCCTGCGCGCCACGCGGGACGGCCTGGCCGCGATGCTCGACGGCCTGGGCGACGCCCTGCTCCTGCTGGACGACGACGGCCGGCTGCTGCACGGCAACCGGGCCGCACTGGACTGGCTGGCGCGCCGCGACGGCCTGCAGCTGCGCCATGGCGGCGTGGAGCCCTTGCAGCCCGGCCAACGCCCGCGCTTCACCGCCTGGCTCAGGGCGCACGCGGCGGGCTCGCTGCGCGCGGCCTCGGTGCCCGACACGCTGACCCTGGCGCGCGGCGGCAGCCGCCTGCCGCTGGCCTTGCGCGCCTCGGGCTGGACGCTGCCGCTCTCGTCCTGGCACAGCCCGCGGCGCTGCGTGCTGGTGTCGCTGGGACCGGCGGGCGCCCCGCGCGGTGGCCCGCCCACCGAGGTGCTGCAGGGCCTGTACCACCTCACGCCGGCCGAGGCCCGCCTGGCCCATGCGCTGTGCGAAGGCCTGAGCCTGCGCGAGGCGGCCGAGGCCCTGTGCATCACCTACGGCACGGCGCGCACGCGCCTCAAGGCGGTGTTCGGCAAGACGGGCACGCACCGCCAGGCCGCGCTGGTCGAGTGCATTCGCCGCGACCTGCCGCGCCCCTTCGGTCCGGGCTGATCCCGGCGCCGCGCGCTGCGCACCTCCCATTTGGGAGGTGCCGCGCGGCGCGCGCCTGCCTATCGTCGCGTCCAGTCCATCCACCCAGGCTTCGCGACCATGTCCCTCATCACCCTGTCCGGCACCGTCAGCGGCATCCGCCACTCCTCGGAAACCTCGGGCCACATCGGCAAGAACGGCGGCAACGTGCACACCAAGCAGGTGATCGCTTTTCGCGTGGACGGGCAACCCGCAGAAATCAAGCTCATGAACATGCCCGACGTGCAGGACGGCGAGCGCGTGACCCTGGCCGGGCGCATGAAGAACGGCAGCTTCCGCGCCCTGGCCATGCGCAACGACCAGACGCGCGCCATCTACGGCATGCCCACCACCATGGCCTATGTGTTCGGCGCGCTGCTGGTGCTGGTGGGGCTGCCGCTGCTGCTGGTGCTGGTGGGGGTGCTGTTCATCGGCGCCGGCGCCTGGACCCTGTTCGAGGCCTGGACGCACACGCAGGCCGCCCGGCTTCTGCGGGCCTGAGACACGGCCCGCCGCGCCCGGCCCGGGCGCGCCGCCCTAGCGGAACATCTGGTTGAAGGCGCCCAGCCCGGGCAGGCCCGCCGCGTAGCCGAAGCTGCCCGGCCCGTTCATTTCTTCGCTGGCCTTGAGCAGCGCCGCATAGGCCGCGCGCGCCAGCGAGGAGCCCACGCTGATGCGGCGCACGCCCAGGCGCTCCAGCTCGGCGCGGGTGAGCGCGCCGCCGGCCAGGCCCATCACCACGTTCACCGGGCGCGGCGCCACCGCGCGCACCACGCGCTCCACCTGCTCGGCGGTCTTCAGGCCGGGGGCGTAGAGCACGTCGGCACCGGCCTCGGCGAAGGCCTGCAGGCGGCGGATGGTGTCGTCCAGGTCGGGCCGGCCCCACAGCAGGTTCTCGGCCCGCGCGGTGAGCACGAAGGGATGGGGCAGCGCCCGCGCCGCCCGCACCGCCGCGCGCACGCGCGCCACGGCGGCGTCGAAGGGGTAGATCGGGTCGTCGGCGCGGCCGGTGGCGTCTTCGATGGAGCCGCCCACCACGCCGGCCTCGGCGGCCAGGCGGATGGTGTCCGCGCAGTCCTGCGGCTGGTCGCCGAAGCCGTTCTCCAGGTCGGCCGTGAGGGGCAGCGCCGTGGCCTGGGCCAGGTCGCGCAAATGGGCGATGGTGCGATCGCGGCCCAGGCCACCATCGGGCAGGCCCAGGGCAAAGGCGTGGCCGGCGCTGCTGCTGGCCAGGGCCTGGAAGCCCTGCCCCGCCAGCAGCACGGCCGAGCCGCGGTCCCAGGGGTTGGGCACGATGAAGCAGCCCTGGCGGTGCAGCTCGACGAAGCGCTCGGCGCGTTCGGCCATGGAGGTCATCGTGTCCCCTTTCGTGTCACTTCAGCGGCGCGCGCTCGCCCAGCACCGCGCCCTTGGACAGCGGTTGTACCAGCTGCCCGTACAGGTGCAGCCAGCCGAAGCGGCCCTGCGGCACCGGCGGCTTGAAGTCGCGCAGGCGCGCGGCGATCTCCTCGGCCGGCACGGACAGCTCGATGCGGCGCGCGTTCAGGTCGATCTCGACCGTGTCGCCGTCGCGCACGGCGGCCAGCGGGCCGCCCTCGGCGGCCTCGGGCATGACCTGGCCGATGGTGATGCCGCTGTTGAGGCCGGAGAGCTCGCCGTCGGTGACTACGGCCACGTCGGCGCCGCGCCCGGCGCCCACCAGGGCCGCCATGAAGCTGGCCGCGAACACCGTGCCCGGGCCGCCGCGCGGCCCCAGCATGCGCAGCACGATCACCTGCCCCGGCTGCACGGCGCCGGTGCGCAGGCCGTCGATGGCCAGGGACTCGTCCTCGAAGACCTTGGCGGTGCCCACGAAGCGGCGGATGCCGGCGGGCACGGCGGCCAGCTTGACCAGCGCGCCGTCGGGCGCGAGCGAGCCGCGGATCACCATCAGGCCAGGCTCGCGCGCGAAGGGTTCGTCCAGCGTGCGGATGACCTGCTCGTCGATGGTCAGCGGCTCGGCCAGCACCTCGCCCACCGTGCGCCCGGACACGCTCAGGGCGCCGCCGTCCACCAGCGGGCCCATGCGCTGCATCACCGCGCGCACGCCGCCAGCCGCGTCCAGGTCCTCGATGCGGTCGGGGCCGTTGGGGCGGATCTGCGTGAGCATGGGCACGGTGTCGGCGCAGGCCTCGAACTCGGCGATGACGTCGACGGGGCATTCGGCCTCGGTGGCGATGGCGATGAGGTGGCGCATCACGTTCACCGAGCAGCCCATGGCCACCGCGGTGCGCACGGCGTTGCGCAGCGCGGCGGGCGTGAGGATCTGGCGCGGCCGCAGGCCTTCGCGCACCAGCTCGACGATGCGCGCGCCGGCCTCGGCGGCCAGGGCGTGCAGGCGCGGGCCGTCGGCGCGGATCGGCGCATTGCCCGGCAGCGCCAGGCCCAGGGCCTCGGCCAGGCAGTGCATGGAGTTGGCCGTGGCCAGGCCGGCGCACACGCCCGGGCCGTCGATGGCGGCGCGGCACATGTCGTGCAGGCCGTCGAGCGAGAGCTGGCCCGCCTTCACCGTGCCCACGGCCTTGTAGACCTCTTCGATGTCGACGTGGTGCTCGCCGCACTGGCGGCCCAGCTGGTAGCCGCAGGCCAGCACCAGGCTGGGCACGTCCAGGCGGCCGGCGGCCATCAGGTGGGCCGGCGTGGTCTTGTCGCAGCTGGACAGCAGCAGCATGCCGTCGAGTTCCGCGCCCTCGACCTGCACCTCGATGTCGTTGACGATGAGGTCGCGCGTGGGCATGAGGTAGCGGCCCTGGCGCCCCGCGCTGGTGATGAAGTCCGAGGGCGCGGCGGTGCGGATCTCGAACGGCAGCCCGCCGGCGGCGCGGATGGCGTCCTGCACGATCTTCGAGATGCGGTCCAGGTGCGAGAAGCACACCGACAGGCCGCTGGAGGTGTTGACCACGGCGATCTTCGGTTTGTCGAAGTCGCTCTCGGGAATGCCCATGGCCGTCCATTGCGCCATGCGCACGGCCCAGCGGGTGGAGCCGCGTTCGAAGTTGCTGCGATAGGTCATTGGTGTCCTGGAAAGGGTTCAGTCGTCCAGCCGCGCGCCATGGCGGTTGAGTTCGGCGCGCACCTCGCGCCCGTCGATGGCCCGGGGCTGGCGCCGTCCGCGCACGGCCAGCGTGGCCGCCACGCCGAGCGCCTGCCCGTAGGAGAAACACTGCGCCGTGACGCGCGCCGAGGCCACGGCCTCGTGCTCGGCCGACAGGCAGCGCCCGCCGAACAGCAGGCCCTCGCCCACCTCGGGCACGAAGCAGCCGTAGGGCACTTCGTAGAAGTCGCCCAGCAGCCATTCCACGCGCGGCTTGCTGCCGGCGTGCAGTTCGATCGGCCAGGGCGAGCGCGCCACGCCGTCGGCGAACTTGCTGCCGGCCACCACGTCGCTGTTGCGCAGCACCGCGGTGCCCGCGCCCTGGCGCGTCTGGCGCACGCCCACCTGCACGCCGGTGTCGTTGACCCAGGCGTTCTCGCAGCCGGCCAGGTTCTCACGGAAGAAGCGCTCGTAGGCGCGCACCTGCGCGCGGCCCTGGGGTTCGGCCTCGCTCAAGTCGCGCGCGATGGCGGCGTTGAGCTCGCGGCCGTCGGCGCCGCGCACGCGGGTGCAGTTGCACAGCAGCTCACCGGGTCGCGTGGTGGTGAAAAGCCAGATCTTGGCGCGCGGCAGGTCCAGGCCACCCTTCTGCGCGGCCAGGATGCGCTCGCTCACCGCCACCGGCATGATGGTGTCGTGCCCGTATTCGGCGATGAAGCGCGCCGTGTCCACGCCCTGCAGGCGAAAGATCATGGTCGGGTTCTGCACCACGCCGTCGGCCCCGCACCAGGTGCGAAAACCCGCCATGGCCAGCAGATCGGCGTCGCCGCTGGCGTCGATGGTGATGGGCGCGCGCACGTCGAGCAGGCCCGACTTGGTCCAGATGTTCGCGCCGCCCACCAGG
Organism: Hydrogenophaga sp. 70-12; assembly: GCF_001897365.1. Classification (NCBI taxonomy): domain Bacteria; kingdom Pseudomonadati; phylum Pseudomonadota; class Betaproteobacteria; order Burkholderiales; family Comamonadaceae; genus Hydrogenophaga; species Hydrogenophaga sp. 70-12. The sequence goes on along the minus strand of NZ_MKSS01000419.1, from coordinate 14,216 downwards.
TCGCCGTCGCGGTGCACGCCGGTGGCCAGCGCGTGGTACAGCACGCGCACGCCGGCCTGGGCCAGCAGGGCGTCGGCGCTTTCGCGCCAGGCCAGCGGCTCATGCACGCGCGTGAAGGTCTTGCCGTAGAGCATGGGCTCGGTGAGCCCGCCGCGCGACTCCATCTGCGCGATGAAGTCGTCGACGAAACCGTGCACCAGCTGGCGCGGCGTCACCGGCGTGTCGCTGGCCTCGTACAGGCCGCAGATGGTGCCGGACAGGCCCGCCACCGCCCCGCCGCCGCAGAAGCCGTAGCGCTCCACCAGCAGCACCGACAGGCCGGCGCGCGCCGCCGTGCAGGCCGCGGCCACGCCGGTGGCGCCGCCGCCGATGACCAGCACGTCGGTGCGCACACGCTCGACAGGTCGTTGGTCCATGGTCGTTTCTCCTTCAGCGCAGTTGCATGGCCCAGCCGGGCAGCCAGGTCACCATCTGGGGCCAGACCATCGTCACCGCCAGCACCACGACCTGCAGCAGGATGAAAGGCACCATGCCCGCGTACATGTGGCGCATGGTGATCTCGGGCGGCGCCACGGCGCGCAGGTAGAAGATCGCGGGCGCCAGCGGCGGCGTGAGGTAGCTGGTCTGGATCATGATCAGGAACAGGATGCAGAACCACACCGGGTCGAAGCCCGCGGCGGTCACCAGCGGCGTGAAGATCGGCAGGAAGATCAGCACGATCGAGATCCAGTCCAGGAAGAAGCCGGCGATGAACAGGATCAGCAGCAGCAGGAAGACCAGGCCCCAGGGGCCGAGCTGGAACTGCTCGATCACCGTGCTGGCCAGGCTGATGCCACCGCCGCCGACGAACACGCCGGTGAACAGCGTGCCGCCCAGCAGCACCGCCATGATCATGGCGGTGACGCGCACGGTTTTCAGCAGCGAGTCGTACAGGCCGGCCCAGGTGAAGCGGCGGTAGAGCATGGTCAGCAGCACCGCGCACACGCAGCCGATGGCCGCGGCCTCGGTTGGCGAGGCCAGGCCGCCCAGGATGGAGCCCAGCACCGCCACGATCATCAGCAGCGGCGGCACCAGGTTGCGCAGCGTGATGCCCAGCTTCTCGGCGAAGCCCGGCTCGCCCGGCTCGCGCGGGATGCGCGGGCCGTGCTCGGGCTTCACGACGCACAGCACCAGGATGTAGACCAGGTACAGGCCGGCCATCAGCAGGCCGGGAAACACCATGCCGTACATGAGGTCGCCCACGGAGACGTCGGCCAGCGGGCCCATGACCACCACCACCACCGAGGGCGGGATGATGGTGCCCAGCGAGCCGCCGGCGCAGATGACCCCGCTGATCAGGCGCTTGTCGTAGCCGTAGCGCAGCATGATGGGGATGGTCAGCAGCCCCACCACCGACTCGGTCGCGCCGATCACCCCGCTGGAGGCGGCGAACACGATGCACATCAGCACCGTGGCGATGGCCAGGCCGCCCGGCAGGCGGCGCGTCCAGATGTGGATGGCCTCGAACAGCCGGTCGGCGATGCCCGACTTCTCCAGCACAGCGCCCATGAAGACGAACAGCGGAATGGCGGCGAAGACGAAGTTGGAGGCGAGGTCGTCGATCTTCTCGACGAACTGGTGCGCCACCGCCGGGCCGAAGGTGATCAGGCCGAACATCGTGGCGGTGAGCAGCATCGCGAAGGCGACCTGCACGCCGAGGAACATCAGCCCGAAGGTGACGGGCAGCATGAAGAAGGGCAGGTATTCCATCATGAGCCTTGCGCCTCCGGTTCGCGGCGGACGAAGGACTTGAGCAGTTCGCACAGCACCTGCAGCGCCAGTGTGGCGAACGCCAGCGTGAACACCGCGCGGAAGGGCCACACCGGCAGGTTCAGGGCCGACTGGCCCGAGGTCTCGCCGCGAGCGAAGCCCTCGGCCATGTAGTTCCACAGCGTCCACGACACCCAGACCAGGATGGGCAGCAGCAGCGCGTAGACCACGGTGTCGATCCGGCGGCGCGCGCGGTCCGACAGGAACACGCTGAGCACGTCGATGCGGATGTGCTCGCCCTGGCGCAGGGTGTAGGCCAGGGCCAGCAGGAAGTGGGCACCGGTCAGCGTGTAGCCGATCTCGTAGGCCCAGATGGTGGGGGCGTGCAGCGCGTAGCGCGACACCACCTCCCAGGTGGTGGCCAGCACCAGGGGCACCAGCAACAAGGCCGCGAGCACGCCAACGCCCACGACCCAGCGCTCGGCGAGGTCAATCAGTCGATTCAAGGAAAACCCCAATCAAAGAGGCGGCGGCGTGGGGCCGCCGTTCGCGGACGCGCACCGGGAGCGGTGCGCGCCGCCCATTCGCATCAGGTGCGCTTGACTTTCACCTTGCGCCAGTCGTCCGCGTCGCGCCAGGCGGCGTCGAAGGCCTTCTGGCTTTCGTGCACCTTGGCGAACCACTTGGATTTGCCTTCCTTGGCGGTCCTGTCGGCCCAGTCCAGGCCGATCTTGCGCGTGGCGAACTGCACCTCGTCGTCCAGCTCGATCAGGGTGACGCCGTTCTTCTTGTAGAACTCGAAGGCCTTCGCGTCTTCCGCGCCGATGCGGGCCCAGCTCTCGAAGGTGACCAGTTTGGCCACCACCTCGACCAGCTTGCGGTCGGCCTCGGGCATCTTGTCCCACACGCCTTTGTTGAGCACCAGCTCGAACGGCGCGCAAGGCTGGTGAACGCCCGGGTAGCTCAGGTAGCGCGCCACCTTGTAGAAGCCCGAGGAGACGTTCTCCCACGGCGTGCCCCACTCCACCGCGTCGATCGCGCCGCGCTCCAGCATGGGGAAGATGTCGCCGCCGGCCGTGGTCACCGGCGCCGCGCCCAGCTCCTTGGACATTTCCAACCAGGCGCCGGCGGTGCGCAGCTTCAGGCCCTTGAGGTCTTCCAGCGTCTTCACCGGCTTGCGCGAGTGCACGAAGACCTCGGCGGTGCGCATGAACAGCGGGAAGGAGATGACGCCGTCGGCGCCTTCGCGGAACTCACGCTGCAGCTCCACGCCGCCGCCCTCGTAGAGCCAGTGCAGCATGCGCTCGGCGTCGAAGCTGCCGGCATAGCCGCCGAACAGCGCGGTGGTGACGTCCTTGCCCCAGTCGTAGCCGATCCAGGTGTGGCCGCATTCGGCCAGGCCGTTCTTCACCGTCTCGGGCACCTTCAGCGCATTGCCCAGACCGCCGCCCGGGAAGGTCTGGATCTTGAAGCGCCCGCCCGAGAGCTGGTTCATGCGCTCGGCGAAGGCCTTGGCGCCGATGTCCATCAGGGGACCGCCCGCCCAGCCGGTGGCCATCTTCCAGTTGTAGGTGGGGCCGGATTGGGCATTGGCGCTGGCGCTGGCCAGCAGGCCGGCGCCGGCCAGGCCGGTGCCGATGAGTTGACGTCGCTTCATCTGTTGTCTCCTGCGTATGGGTATGTGTTCAGGCGGTGGCCCGTGTGTTCAGGCCAGGGCCTGCTTTTCCTCGGCGGTCAGCTCGGGGCCGTCGAGCGTGACGCGCTGCTCCTGCGTTTCGTTGTTGCGAAAGCGCGCGACGATGGGCTTCAACTCGGGCTTGATGTAGCGCTCGTCGTAGCCATTGAACAGCGTGCCGATCAGGCCGCGGTCCAGGTCGCTGGTTCCCATGATCCAGTCGAAGATGGGAAAGCTGAGGTTCATGTTCTTGTGCATCATGATCCCCTGGTTGTGGTGCGCGGTGTGGTGGCGGCGGATGGTGTTGATGAAGGGCATGTTCCGCACGAACCAGTTCTCGTGCACATGGCAGCACAGGTGGAACACCTCGTAGACCAGGTAGTGGCAGACCATGGTCATGAACAGGATGTAGCCCGCGTTGGGGTTGAAGACCTGCGCCGCGATCCAACCCAGGCCGGTGCCGAAGACGCCCAGCACGATGAGCACGCGCCAGGGAAAGAACACGATGCGGAACTCGCGCGTCGTGTCGATGGTGATGTCGTTGTCGGTGAAGTACTGGTGGTGCTCGCGCGTGTGGCGCTCATAGATGGCGCGCAGCGCGAAGACGTCGATGCGGCGGTGCATCACGTACTTGTGCATGAACCACTCGATGAAGTTGCCCGCCAGGAACACGGGCAGCACCAGCAGCCATTCCCAGGTCGGGTTGTCGAGCCGCTGCGCGCAATACCAGAGCGCCGCGATGCCGGCGGCGAACATCACGCTGGTGTGGACGATGCCGTTGTAGAAGGGGCTGATGCCGCCCTTGTACTTCTCTCGGAACCGGCGCTGCTTTTCAGTCATCATGGTCTCGTCTCCTGTGCAATCCAACTAACATACTAGTCGGATAGTAGAAGTCGATCATACGCATGTCAAGAACCGAGGAAGGCACTCATGGAAGACCCTAGGGCCTCGCCCGCCTGGGCCATGACCGAGTGCCCCACCCCTGGCAAGGGCAGCCAGGCCGCGCCGGGCACGTGATCGGCCAGCCAGCGGCCGTGCTCGAACGGGCAGTCGCCGTCGCGGTCGCCGTGCACCACCAGGGTCGGGCGTCGGATGCCACGCGCCGCCGCGCGCAGGTCGGCGCCGCGCACCGAGGCCCAGCTGGCGGCCACCGCGTCGGCATCGGCCACGGCCTTCAGCTGCAGGCGCTCGGCGCGCTCGCGGGCCTCACGCTCCAGGGCCTCGGGCGTCTCGCCGCGGAACCACACCGCGCCCGGCGTGGCGCAGGCGGTGCCCGACACGAGCACCAGGCGCTCCAGCGCGGCATCGCCATGGCGCGCCAGCAGGTTCAGGATGACGCTCACGCCCATGCTCCAGCCGGCCAGGGCCACCGGCGAGCCGGTGCGCTGCGCCAGGTCGGTCACCAGCGCGTGCACCAGGTCGGCGTAGTGGTCCAGGTGGTAGTAGCGCGCGTGCGACAAGGCCTGGTCCGCGCGCCAGCGCGGCGACAGCCCACGCCCGGGCAGGTTGGGCAGCACGCAGCGGCGCGCCAGCAGCGCGGGCAGCACGGGTGCCCAGGCCTCTGACGTGCCCTGGATGCCGTGCAGCAGCAGCAGGGGAGCGCCCTGCCCCACCAGCCTGCATTCGAGGGTTTGTGCCGATCGGTCGATGGAAGGATTTGCCATACAAGTAACATATCAATCGTGTTTCAATAGTTTCACAGACCTTCCGCAACGCCTATCCGTTTTGACCCTGATGTCCCAGCAGCCCCTCTCCGACCAGCCCGTCGCCCTGTACACGCCGCCCCGCGTCATCTGCGCCGACGGCGCCCGCCACCGCCTCGCACCGCTCTGCAAAAGCCTGGGCTGGCACGAGGCCCTCGTCGTCACCGACGCCTGGTTCCAGCAGAACAGCCCCGCCCTGGCCGAGGTGCTGGCGGCGCTGCGCGCGCAGGGCATCGCGGTGCGCGTGTTCGACGGCGGCGAGCCCGACCCATCCACCACCCTGGCCGACCGCGCCAGCGCCTGGGTGCGCGAACAGGGCGCGCGGCCCGACCACCTGATCGCCTGGGGCGGCGGCAGCAACATCGACCTGGCCAAGGCGCTCAGCGTCGCCCTGCCCAGCGGCCGGCCCGTGGCCGAGCTGATGGACCGCGCGAACTGGCCGGCGGCGCCGCTGCCGCTGGTGGCCGTGCCCACCACGGCCGGCACCGGCTCGGAGATCACGCCCGGCGCCATCCTGGTGCAGCCGGGCAGCGCCACCAAGGTGGCGCTGATGGCCAACGCGCTGCGGCCCGCGGTCGCGCTGATCGACCCGGAGCTGACCTGGACCTGCCCGCCACGCGTCACGGCCGACGCGGGCCTGGACGCCCTGACGCACGCCATCGAGTCCTGGCTGACCCTGGACGCGGCGCGCTTCGACAACGGCGAGGACCCCGACCCCGGCTACAGCGGCCGCAACGAACTGACCGTTCAATTCGCGCGCCAGGCCACGGCGCTGACCTTCACCCACCTGGCCACGGCCTTCGAGCGACCGCACGACCGCGCCGCCCGCAACGCCATGGCCCGCGCCAGCCTGTACGCGGCCATGTCCTACGCCACCGCGGGCCTGAACGCGGTGCACGGTCTGGCCTATGCGCTGGCCGGACTGACGCACGCCAGCCACGGCAGCACCAACGCGGTGATGCTGCCCTACGTGATGGACGCGCTGGTCGACACGCGGCGCGACGAACTCGCCGAGATCGCGCGCCTGGCGGGCGCCACGGGCGATGACCCGCTGGCCCTGGCCCGGCAGGCGCCGGTGCTCACGCGCGCGCTGGTGCGCCGGCTGGGCCTGGCCGGCGATCTGATAAGTTTCGGCGTCGGGCCGGCACAACTGGCCCAGCTGGTGTCGGACGGCCTGGCGGTGACGCGGCTGACCAAGGCCTGGCCAGGGGGGCCGGCCAACGAGGCCTACGCCCGCATCGTGCACCATGCCTACCACGGAGAACTTTCCGGAGAATCGCGCCCATGAGCAAAGCGACGGCGAAAAAGACACCAGGGACCCCCAGCACCCCGCGGGCCACCGCGAAGAAGGCCAGCGGCAAGGCCGCCCCGCCGGCCGACGCGTCAGCGCCCGCGGCCCGGCCCCGCAGCCTCACCACGCAGGCCTATGAGCGCATCGAGGCGCTGATCGTCCAGCTCGAACTGTTGCCCGGCACCGCGCTCAGCGAGGCCGAGCTGTCGGCCCGCCTGGGCATCGGGCGCACGCCGGTGCGCGAGGCGCTGCAGCGCCTGGCCCGCGAACACCTGGTGCAGATCCTGCCGCAGCGCGGCGTGCTGGTGTCGGCGCTGGACATCAAGCGCCAGCTGCGGCTGCTCGAAACGCGCCGGGAGGTCGAGCGCCTGGTGGCGCGCTGCGCCGCGCGCCGCGCCACGGACCAGGAGCGCCAGCAGTTCGCCGAACTGGCCAAGGAGTTCAACGCCGCCGCCAAGGCCAAGGACCAGACGCGCTTCATGCGCGCCGACAAGGCCTTCAACGACCTGTCGCTGCGCGCCGCGCGCAACGAATTCGCCAGCGGCGCCATGGGCCTCATGCATGGCCTGTCGCGGCGCTTTTGGTTCATGCACCACCGCCAGGCCGACGACACGCAGCCCATCGCCGTGCTGCACGCCCGCATCTCGCAGGCCATCGCCGACGGCGACGAGACCCTGGCCGCGAAGGCCCTGGACGAGCTCATCGACCACAACGAGGCCTTCACCCGCTCCACGGTGAACACGGACTTCTGAAGGCCCCGCCGCGCGCCGGCTGGGCCAGGACGGGCCCTCAGCCGCGCAGCGGCAAGGCCAGGCCGATGGCCACGAACACGCCGCCGCAGGCCCGGTTGAAGGCCTTGCCCGTGCGCTGCAGCCAGGGGCGGATGCGGTTCGCGGCGCTGGCGATGAACAGCTCGGTGAGGATCTCCACCAGCGCGAAGGTGCCCGCCATCAGCACGAACTGCGTGAAGAGGCCACGCGCCGGGTCGATGAACTGCGGCAGGAAGGCCGCGAAGAACAGCACGGCCTTGGGATTGCTCACCGCCGACAGCAGCCCCTGGCGGAACAGCGAGGCCCCGCTGCGCGGCGCCGCCGCCTGCGCCATGCCCTCGCCCAGCGGCGGCGAGCGCCACACCTGGATGCCCAGCCACACCAGGTAGGCGCCGCCCACCCACTTCAAGACCGTGAGCCAGACCAGCGAGGTCTTGAGCAGCGCGCCGATGCCGAACATGGACAGCGCGATGACCAGCACGAAGCCCAGCGCCCCGCCCGCGATGGTGTAGAGCGTGAGCCGGCGCCCGTGCAGGGCGCCGTGCGTGAGCGCGAGCAGGCCGTTGGGGCCGGGCGACAGCGACAGGCCGATGGCGGCGGCCAGGTAGATGAGCCAGGTATCGAGCGACATGGGGCGATGCTCGCCGCGAGGCCGCCGGGCGTCAATGGCCACCGCCGCGCGCCGGGCTCAGACCGGCTGCTCCACCCGGATCGGCAGCTCGCCGCCCGGTTCGGGTTCGATCAGGCGGGACACGCTGTCGAGATAGGCCCGCATGAAGTCGCGCCGCTCGGGGTCCTCCACGGTCTGCGCCGTCCAAGGGGTGCTCACCTCGCCCCAGCGCTCGGCCAGGCCATGGCGGATCAGCACGGCCAGTTCCATGTCGAACAGGGCCACGGGCGCCAGCTGGCGCCTCCAGAGGTCGGTGTTGCGCTGGGCCGCGCGCAAGGCGTGGAACTGCGCCAGCAGGTGGGTGGCGAAGAAGGCCCGGCGCTGCTCGCGGCCCTCGGTGAGCACCGACAGCAGTTCGTCCTGGGTCCAGCCCAGGCGCCCGAACCGTTCGGCACCGGTGAAGCCGCTCCGCTGCGCCGCCTGGGCCTCGTCGTTCCATGGCTGGCGTTGCGCGCTGTTGAAGACGGCCCAGGCCCGTTCGGCACCCTGTACTGGCGCGACCTCGTCCACGCCCTCCGACGCCACGAACCGCGGCGGCGAGCGGCCGAGAAAGGCGGCGCGCAAGGTCTCGCCAAACGGATTGCCGGCCAGCGTGAGCGCGCGCGCGGCGCCGCGCAAGGCCCGGCGCGCGGCCCTGTCGTCGCCCAGGAAGCTGGCCGTTTCGCAGGCGTCGAGCCAGAGCGTGGCAATCGCCATATCCGGCGCACGCCCCGCCTCGTGCAGGCCCTCGGCCCGTGCGAGGAGGTACCGCAGCCGGGCCTGCAGCGTGGAGCGCAGCTCGTCCGTTTCGTCCGGTGGCGCGTACCGGGTGATGGCTTCCAGCAGCGTCATCGGGCCAGGGCCTCGCGCAGGTTGGACACGCGCTCGGGGGGCCGGTAACGCGGGTTGGTGTGTTGCCTCAGCGGCGCCGCGGGGTCAATGGAAATGTCCCAGTACGCCCAGCGCTCGATCTGGTGCGAGGGCACCAGCAGCTTGGCGGTGATCTCGCCTTCGAGCTGGAAGTCGGACCACCGCGTGTAGGTGTGCAGCTCACGCACCTCTTCGGCGACGGCCTGGACCTCCACCGCCGGGTTCAGGCCGACCAGCACCCAGCAGTGGAACAGGTACCCCGGGCGCCGGCCCCAGTCGGTGGCGAAGCGCAGGGCGACTTCCTCGGCCGTGAGCAGCCGGTTGATGCTCGCCACGCGGTCGCGCTCGACGCTGCCCGCGGTGAGCGAGATGAAGGGCGTGAGGTGCCCTGCGCTGGCGTACCGGTGAATGTGGTCGTGCAGTTCGTGCGCGCGCAGCCGCCCCTCCACCTGCTCGGGCGCGGGCTGCCCCCGGTTGCGCCACCAGTTGCTGCGAATGCCCTCGCCGCCCTGCGTGATGCGATCGGCATCGGCGTCGTTCTCGCCGGCCAGCCCGCCCGGCCCCCCCCAGATCCCTTTGATGCAGCGCTGCACGAACACGCTCAGACCCCTTCTCGCTGGGCCACGTCGCACACCAGCTGCATCAGCTCGTCGGGGCGGTTCGTCATGCCGAAGAAGAACGCGGGCCGCGCCAGGCCACCCTGGTCCGTACCGACATAGCCGATGGCGGGCAGCAGCAAGCCCTTCGCCGGCAGGCCCTGCACGAAGCGGATGCCCTCGTCGGGGCGCCCTTCGCGCCGGACGTCGGTGAGCATGAGCAGGTAGTGGTGGTTGCGCAGGAACTGCTCGGCGGCGGCGCTGGTGGTGGCGAGGTCGATGCGCAACTCCAGCGTCTCGAGCAGCGCCCGCTCGTTGCGGTTGTTGGGCGGCTGGTCGTCCACCCACAGCACGCGCGCGCCGCGCAGCAGGGCCGCATTGGCCGAGAGGCGGCGCAGCACGGCCATGCGCGCCCGGTGGCTCACCACGTTGTCCAGGCCGCGCAGCTCGACCGCCTTGTCCAGGGACGCCGCCGAGGCCTCGATTTCGATGCCCAGCGCGCTGACCTTGGACGCCTTCTTCAGCAGGCGCGCGATGGCGTCGGCGTTGGCGATGAGCAGCACGATGACCACCAGGGCCATCAGCAGGCTGGGCGACACCTTGACCAACTCCACCCACAGGCTCGACGCATCGCTCATGGACCGCTCCTGACGCGGCTCCCGGCCGGTGCGGCGATGCTAGTGCGCTTGGGCGCCGGAGCCAATCCCCACCGGCGCATAGGCATGCCTGGGCGGCGCCCCACCCCGGTGCCGGCGCCGCCGGGCCAGCTTCCCAAAGCGGGGTTGCGTGGTCAGAATCCCATCAAACTTCAACGCCGATTGGCACTGTCGTGGATGCGTGGTCAATGAACGTCCAGGCCCCTGATCCGCCCGGGGCCCGGTTCACCGTGCCGTTCGGCGGCACCCCCACGGCATTGAGCGCCGCCAGCCGGGCGCTGGAGGCGCGCCTGCCGGGCCACTGGTCGGACTGGTCCATCGTCGCACCCGCCGCCCGCGCCGCCCTGCTCGCGGCCCTGCGCCAGACGCGGCCCTTCGCCTTGAGCCTGCGCCTGCTCGACGACGCCCACGGCCAGCCCGTGCATGTGCGCTGCCAAGGCCATTGGCAGGCGGCGCGCCTGTCCCACCTCTGCCAGCTCGCCGACATCAGCGACCTGCAGGCGGCCCACGACACCACCGGCCACGCCCTGCTGCAGCTGCAGGAGATGGTCGACAGCCTGCCGCTGCTGGTGATTCAGCTCGACACCAGTCCCGAATTGCGCTGCGCCTTCGCGGCCGGCAGCCTGCTGCGGCTGCTGGTCCCGTACCAGCAGAACCCGGTGGGCCAGGCGGCGCTCGGTCTGTTCGGCCCGGCGCTGTTCGCGCACCTGCGCCAGGAGATCCAGGCCATCCAGCCGGCCGGCGGCGCGCGGCCTTTCATCTGGCGCGCGCACGACGACCAGGGGCAGCTGCGCGTGCTGGAGGGCACGCTGCGCACCCTCATCGACAGCCAGGGCCGCCCCAGCGGCCACCTGCTCGACTCCCTGGAAACCACGGCCTACCACGCCACCATGGCCGCGCTGACCGCCTCCGAGGAGCGCCTGCGCCGCTTCGTCATCGCGAGCAGCGACGCCATCGTCGTGCACATGGACGAGCGCATCGTCGATGCCAACCCCGCCGCCTGCCGCCTGCTCTCCACCACGGCCGAAGCGCTGCGCGAGCGGCGTTTCCTGGACCTGATCGCCACCGAAGACCAGGCGGCCTGCCTGGCCCACGCCGACGCGGCCTCGCACGAAGCCCAGGAATGCCACCTGGTCGACCGGCACGGCACACGCATCGCGGTCGAGCTGATCGGGCGCACCGTGCAGCGCAAGGGCCAGCGCATGCGCATGGCCATCGTTCGCGACGTGCGCGACCGGCGCGAAGCGCAGGCGCGCATCCACGAGCTCATCAACCACCTGAGCGCCCAGAGGGACCGGGCCGAAGCGGCCGACCGCGCCAAGTCGCTTTTCCTCTCCGCGGCCAGCCACGACCTGCGCCAGCCCATCCACGCGCTCGGCCTGTTCCTCACCAGCCTGGAAACCCTCGTCCAGTCGCGGTACCTGCCGCTGCCCGCGCTGGAGCAAGTGACGCGGCGCATGGGCGCTTCGCTGGACGCGCTGGGCCGCCTGCTCAACTCGCTGCTCGACGTCTCGCGCCTGGACGCCAACGCGGTGGTGGTGCACCCGATCGCGGTGCCCCTCGCCCCCCTGTTCGGCGAGCTGGCGGCCGATCTCGGCGATGCCGCCAGCAGCAAAGGCCTGCGCCTGGACGTGGTGCCCACCCGCGCCTGGGTGTTCACCGACCCGGTGGTGCTGCGCCGCATCGTGGACAACCTGGTCTCCAACGCCATCCGCTACACCCGGCAGGGCCGGGTCCTGGTGGGCGCGCGGCCCCGCGGCGCGTGCGTGGAGCTGCAGGTCTGGGACAGCGGCATCGGCATCGCGGCCGACCAGCTCGACGCCATCTTCGGCGAGTTCTACCAGGTCAGCCCGGCCAGCGCGAGCGACAGCGGCCTGCGCGGCCTCGGCCTGGGGCTGTCGATCGTGAAGCGTTCGGCCAAGTTGCTCGATGCCCGGCTGAACGTGCGCTCGGCGCCCGGGCGCGGCTCCATGTTCTCCATCACCGTGCCCCGCGGCACGCCCGCCGCGGCCCCGCTGGCGCCGCCGCCCTCGCCCGCCGCGAAACGAAGGGCCAGCAGCGCCCCGAGGCGGGTGCTGGTCATCGACGACGACGCCATGGTGCTGCAGGCCATGCAGCAGCTGTTGCAGGCCTGGGGCCACCAGGTCTGGTGCGCGGCCGACCAGGACCAGGCGGTCATGCTGGCCATTACCCACGCGGAGGAAATCGACCTGGTGCTCTCGGACTACCACCTGGGCGGGCAGGTCGACGCGGCGCAGTTCATCGGCACCGTTCGCGCCTGTCTGGTGCGGCCGGTGCCCGTGCACGTTTTCACGGCCGACACCTCGGTGCCCGTGGCCCAGAACATCCGGGCCTTGGGGTTATCGCTGCTGCACAAGCCCGTGCAACACGATCTACTGCGACAAGTGCTGGAACAGGGATGAACGCGAGCATCGCACGCTGCGCCGACGGGCACCGACAGCGATGCCGAGCGGGCTCCATCCCATGAACCACGGTGCGACGGTTTCACCCGATTGGATCGAACAGATAGGGGGCCTGGCCGCCGTACTGCGGCCCAGCCCCTGGCGGTTCACGCCCAATGCGGCCCTGCAGGGGCTGCTGGGCGCCGATGGGCAGGGCGAGGCCGAATGGCGGCGGGCCTTCGACGCTGGCGGCGAGCTGTCCGAACCGCTGCGGCGTGGCGAGCCGTTCCACGGGCGCCTGCGCCTTGAACCCGCCGCCCACGGCCATGGCGCGCGCCTGCTGCACGCCGACCTGGCGCCCATGGGCAACGGCGACTGGTTGTGCACCGTCGTCGACCTGTCGGACGTCGAGGAACGGCGCGGCCGCCGCGCGCTGACGCTGCGGCACCTTCGGCATACCCTGGACCAGCTGCAGGAACTGATGTCCATGGTGACCGAGGGCGAGACCATGCTCTTCACCAACGTGTCGTTCGCGCGCTTCTACAGCACCACGCCGGACCAGGCCGAGGGCCGCTCGGTGCTCACCGTGATGGGGGAAGAGAACCACGCCATGACCGCGCCGTTTCGGGCCAAGGCGTTTCGCACCCTGCGGCCCGTGCGCTACGAACGCCCCCTGGTCAGCGGCGAAGGCGAGGACCGCGTCATGGATGTGCTGCTGTGGCCAATACCAGGCGGGCCCGGGCAGATGAACCGCATGGCCACGCTCACCCGCGACGTCACGCTGCGCCACCGGGGCATGCAGGCCCTGCGCCAGACGCTGGAGCGGCTCAACGCCCTGTTCGAGGCCGGCATCGAAGGCATCCTGCTGTGCGACCAGGGCGTCATCACGGACGCCAACCCGATCGCCAGCCGCCACACCGGCCTCGAACGGCAGCAGCTGGTCGGCCTGTCGCTGGCGCAGGTGCTGGACCGGCTGGGCGTTCCGCCTGAGGCCTGGGCGGGCGGCGGCCAGCCCATCGACCTGAGCCTGTCCCTGCTCCCGGGCGCGCACGACAAGCCCCCCATGCAGATCCAGGCCATCACCTTCATGGACGGGGACAGTCCTTGCCAGGCCGTGTTGATCCAGGACATGAGCTACCGCTACCAGGCCCAGCGCCGCATCGACCGCCTGCTCGTCGACCTGCGCTGGCAGACCGAACGCGCGGAGGCGGCCGATCGTGGCAAGTCCGTCTTCCTGGCCTCGGCCAGTCACGACCTGCGCCAGCCCATCCACGCGCTCGGCCTGTTCCTCACCACCATCCGCAGCCTGAGCCACGCGCCCTCGCCCTTGTCCAGCAAACCCTTCGTGCCCATCGTGCAGCGCATGCGCGCCTCGCTGGACAGCCTGATGGAGCTGCTCAACATGCTGCTCGGCGCCTCCCTGCACGGCACCGGGCAGAAGCCGCTCCAGCCGCGCCCCACGCCGCTGCAGGCGCCGTTCGACGACATGGTGTCGGAATTCGCGGCCATGGCGGCGCGCAAGGGACTGAGCCTGCACGCGGTGCCCAGCCGCGCCTGGGTGCTGGCCGATCCCACGGTGCTGCGCCGCGTCCTGACCAACCTGGTGTCCAACGCCGTGCGCTACACGCAGCAGGGGCGCATCGTGCTGGGCGCGCGCCGGCGCGGCGCCAGCGTCGAGGTGCAGGTATGGGACACGGGCATCGGCATCCCGCCCGAAAAAATCGATGCCATCTTCCAGGAGTTCTTCCGCGTCGACACCGCGCCCACGCGCGATGGCCGCTCCGAAGGCCTGGGCCTGTCCATCGTGCGGCGCGCGGCCGCCCAACTGGGCGCGCGGCTCGACGTGCGCTCGATG
>NZ_MKSS01000418.1:0-4944 GCF_001897365.1 Hydrogenophaga sp. 70-12 | reverse complement strand
CGCGCACGGCATGTTCCTCGAAGCTGCGCATGCCATCGGCCAGCAGGCGGATGCTCTGCAGCAGGTTGTGCGCCAGCAGCGGCTTGGCGGCGTGCATCTGGAACTGCCCCAGCGTGGCGCCGACGCCGATGCTCACGTCGTTGCCCATCACCTGCGCGCACACCATGAGCAGCGATTCGCACTGCGTGGGGTTGACCTTGCCCGGCATGATGGAACTGCCGGGCTCATTGGCCGGCAGCCGCCATTCACCCAACCCCGGGCTGGCCTCCCAGCGCAGGTCGTCGGCGATCTTGCACAGCGCCAGCGCCAGCCCCCGCAGCGCGCCATGCAGCTGCAGCAGCGCGTCGTGCGCGGCCTGGGCCGCGTAGGGGTTGTCGGCGCGGCGCAGCGGCAGGCCGGTGGCCTCGCTCAAGGCCTCGGCCATGCGCAGGCCGAAGTCGGGGTGGGCGTTGGCGCCGCTGCCCACCGCCGTGCCGCCGATGGCCAGGCCCAGCACCGCGCGCAGCGCCGGCGCCAGCGCGGCCCCAGCCTGATCGAGCTGTGCCACCCAGGCCAGCAGCTCGTCGGCCAGCGTCAGCGGCAGCGCGTGCTGCAGGTGGGTGCGGCCGGTCTTCATCACCCCACGCACGCCCTCGGCCTTGGCGGCGAGCGTGTCGCGCAGGGCGCGCAGCGCCGGTTGCAAGGCGCGCTCCACGCCCAGCAGCGCGGCCAGGTGGATGGCGGTGGGAATGGTGTCGTTGGACGACTGGCCGAGGTTGACCTCGTCGTTCGGGTGCACCGGCCGGCCCAGCAGCGCCGAGGCCCGGTGCGCGATCACCTCGTTCATGTTCATGTTGCTCTGGGTCCCGGAGCCGCTCTGCCACAGCGACAGGGGAAACGCGTTGGGCCAGCGGCCATCCACCACCTCGGCGGCGGCCTGCGCGATGGCATCGGCCACGGGCCGCTCCAGCGTGCCCAGGCTGGCGTTCACGCGCGCCGCGCAGCGCTTGATGAGCGCCAGCGCGTGCAGCAGCTCGGGCGGCATCTTCTCGGTGGAAATGGCGAAGTGGCCGATGGCCCGCTGCGTCTGCGCGCCCCAGGGGGCGTCGGCGGGGATCTGGATCTCGCCCCAGGCATCGTGTTCGGTGCGGGGCGAAGGCGAAGGTGGGTTCATGGCGTCGTCCTGGCATCGGGTGGCCGTTTTGGCGACCGTGGGGCGACCGGCAAGCGGTGTGCCCATCGGCCCCCGGTCCGCCAGCTTGAGGCCCGCGCTTGACGTTCGTCAAGCGGCCGGGCCCGCCCCCATGCTGCAATCCCTGGCATGCCCGCCACGCCTGTCTTTTCCGCGCGCGCCCTCACCAAGGTGTACGGCGAAGGCCCCACCGCGGTGCACGCCCTGCGCGGCGTCGACCTGGACGTCATGCCGGGCGAGTTCGTCGTGCTGCTCGGGGCCTCGGGCAGCGGCAAGAGCACGCTGCTCAACATCCTGGGCGGACTCGACTCCCCCTCGGGCGGCTCGGCGCGCTGGACGCACGCTGGCGAGACCCACGAGCTGGCGGGCGCCAGCGACGCCGAGCTCACGCGCTACCGGCGCGAGCACGTGGGCTTCGTGTTCCAGTTCTACAACCTCATCGCCAGCCTCACCGCGCGCGAGAACGTGGCCCTGGTGACCGACCTCGCCACCGACCCCATGGCGCCCGAGGAAGCGCTCGCGCTCGTGGGCCTGGAAGGGCGTCTGGACCATTTCGCGTCCCAGCTCTCCGGCGGCGAGCAGCAGCGCGTGGCCATCGCGCGCGCCATCGCCAAGCGCCCCGAGGTACTGCTGTGCGACGAGCCCACCGGCGCGCTGGACTGCGCCACCGGCGTGCGCGTGCTGGAAGCCATCGAGCGGGTGAACCGCGAACTGGGCACCACCACCGTGGTCATCACACACAACGCGCCCATCGCGCAGATGGCCGATCGCGTCTTGCGCCTGGCCGACGGGCGCATCGCCTCGGTGCAGGCCAACCCGAGCAAGCTCGCCGCCGCGGCGCTGAGCTGGTGACCAGCGAGGCCGGGCCCATGCGCGCACTGAACATCAAGCTGGGCCGCGACCTGTGGCGCCTGCGCGCCCAGGTGCTGACCATCGCCATGGTGGTGGCCATCGGCGTGGGCGGCTTCGTCGGCCTGTTCTCGGTGCACGCGTCCCTGCTGGACGCGCGCGACCGGTTCTACGCCAGCCACCGCCTGGCCGACGTGTTCGTCGCGCTCAAGCGCGCGCCGCTGGCGCTGCGCGAGCGCATCGCCGCCCTGCCCGGCGTGGCCGAGGTGAAGACCGGCCTGGCCTTCGACGCGCGCGTCGACCTGGGCGACCCCGGCCCGCCCGTGACGGGCCGCTTCGTGGCGCTGGACCTGGCGCGCGTGCAGCGCGGCGAACAGGGGCTCAACGCCTTGCGGCTGCGCGAGGGGCGCTGGCCCGAGGCGGGCACCACCCTGGAAGCGCTGGTGAGCGAGGCCTTTGCCAAGGCGCGCGGCCTCAAGCCCGGCGACAGCGCGCGGGCCGTGCTCAACGGCCGGCAGCAGACGGTGCGCATCGTCGGCCTGGCGATCTCGCCCGAGTACGTGTTCGCCTCCGGCGGCGCCGCGCCCGACGAGCGCAGCTTCGGCATCTGGTGGACCGACGCGCGCCGCCTGGGCGAGCTGCTGGACCTGCAAGGCGCCTTCAACCAGGCCGCGCTGCGGCTGGACAGCGGCGCCTCCAGCGAGGCCGTCATCGACGCGCTGGACCGCCTGCTCGAACCCTATGGCTCGCTGGGCGCGGTGGCGCGCGCCGACCAGCTCTCGGCGCGCGTGGTGGACGACGAACTCGACCAGCTGCGCGTGATGGGCACGGTGCTGCCCGCCATCTTTCTTGGCGTGGCGATGTTCATCCTCAATGGCGTGTTGGCGCGCCAGGTGGCCACGCAGCGCCCGCAGATCGCCGCGCTCAAGGCCCTGGGCTACGACGACGCGGTCATCGGCAGGCATTACCTGCAGCTGGCGCTGGTGGTGGCTGGCCTGGGCGTGCTCGGCGGGCTGCTGCTCAGCGCCGTCATCGGCCGGCTCATGCTGGGCCTGTACGAGCCGGTGTTCCGCTTCGATGCCCTGGCCTACCGCACCACGGCCGCCGCCGTGGGCGTGTCGGTGCTGCTGTCGCTGCTGGCGGCCGGCCTGGGCACCTGGGCCTCGATCCGCGCCGTGGTGCGGCTGCGCCCGGCCCAGGCCATGCTGCCGCCGGCACCGCCGCACTACCGGCGCACGCTGCTGGAGCGCCTGGCGGGCCGGCGCGTGCGCGCCGCGCCGCTGCTGGTACTGCGCGACGTGCAGCACCGGCCCTGGCGTACCGCCTTCACCATCGGCGGCGTGGCCATGGCCATGGCGCTGCAGATCTCGGGCGCCTTCTGGCTCGACGCCATCGCCCACATCGTGGACGTGCAGTTCCGCCAGGTGCAGCCCGGCAACGTGGCGCTGCAGTTCGAGCCGCGCGCGCCCGAGGGCGTGCTGCACGAGTTGCGCCGCCTGCCCGGCGTGCTGCAGGCCGAGGGCTACCGCAACGAGGCCGTGCGCGTGCACCACGGCGCGCGCTGGAAAGACGCCAGCGTCGGCGGCATGCCGCCGGGGGCGCGGCTGCTGCGCGTGGTGGACGATCCGCTCGGCGCGGTGGAACTGCCCGACGAGGGCCTCGTGCTGTCGCACCTGCTCGCGCGCGCCCTGGACGCGCGCGTGGGCGACACCGTGACGGTGGTGTTTCGCACCGGCCACCGGCGCCAGGTCGACCTGCCCGTGGTGGCCGAGGTGCACGCCCTCATGGGCCAGCAGGCCTACATGCGCCTGTCCACCCTGCAGCGCCTCACGCGCGATGGCGCGGGCCTGTCGCAAGCGGTGCTGCAGGTGGACCCGGCCTCGATGCCGGCGTTCTGGTCGGCCGTGAAGGCCGCGCCCTCGATCGGCGGGGTGTTCGACAAGCGCTCGGTCCAACAGACCTTCGACGAGCGCACCCAGCACAACATGGGGGCCTTCAGCGCCATCCTCACGCTGTTCGCCATCGCCATGGCGGTGGGCATCACCTACAACGCCGCGCGCATCGCGCTGTCCGAACGCGCCTGGGACCTGGCCAGCCTGCGCGTGCTGGGCATGACGCGCGCCGAGGTCTCGGTGCTGCTGCTGGGCCAGCTCGCCGTGGAGCTGCTGCTGGCGCTGCCGCTGGGCCTGCTCGCGGGGCGCGCGCTGGCCGGCCTGCTCATGCGCCTCATGTCATCGGACAACATCGACTTTCCCGTGATCATCGCGCCGTCCACCTACGCGTGGGCGGCGCTCATCGTGCTGGCCGCGGGCGCGGCCAGTGCCCTGCTCGTGCGCCGCCACGTCGATCGGCTCGACCTGGTGGCTGTTCTGAAGGTGCGCGAATGAACGACGACACAACCCCGCGCAGGCGCCGCGTGCGCCTCATCACCGCCGCCACGGCCGTGGCCCTGGCCATCGCCGCCCTGCTCGCCTGGGCCTTGCGGCCCGCGGCCTTGCCGGTGGAGATCGCCACCGTGCAGCGCGGCGACTTCGAGCAAGCCATCGAGGAGGACGGCGTGCTGCGCCTGCTGCAGCGCTACACCGTGGCGGCACCCACCGCCGGCGAGCTGCTGCGGCCCGGCCTGAAGGTGGGCGACACCGTCGCCGAGGGTGAGCCGCTGGCCGTGCTGCGGCCCGCGGCGCCATCGATGATCGACAGCCGCACGCGCGAGGTCTTGCGCCAGCGCGTGGGCAGCGCCGAGGCCGCTCTGGCGGCCACGCGGGCGCAGGCTGCGCGCTCGCAGGCCGCCCTGGCCCAGGCCGAGCTGGACGCTCGGCGCAGCGAGGAACTGGCGCGCGCGCAGTTCGTGGCGCCGTCGGCGCGCGAACAGGCCCAGCTCAACCTCACGGCGGCGCGCCAGGCCCTGGCCGGTGCGCAGGCCG
>NZ_MKSS01000417.1:5299-6621 GCF_001897365.1 Hydrogenophaga sp. 70-12 | reverse complement strand
CGCCATGGTGTTCCAGTCGTATGCGCTCTACCCGCACATGACGGTCTACATGAACATGGCCTTCGGCCTGCTGCGCACCAGCCGGCTGTCCCGCCAGGAGGTGGATCGCCGGGTGCACGAGGCCGCGCAGCGATTGCAGATCACGGAGCTGCTGCAGCGCCGCCCTGCCGCGCTGTCTGGCGGGCAGCGCCAGCGCGTGGCCATTGGCCGGGCCCTGGTTCGCCAGCCCAAGGTCTTCCTGTTCGACGAGCCGCTGTCCAACCTCGATGCCAAGCTGCGCACCCATATGCGCGGCGAACTCGAGCGCCTGCATGCCGAGCTCGGCATCACCATCGTCTACGTTACCCACGACCAGGTCGAGGCCATGACCCTGGGCACGCGAATCGCCGTCATGGACCGCGGCCGCCTGCAGCAGCTGGGCGCGCCCATGGACGTGTACCGCGCGCCGCAAACCCGCTTCGTCGCCTCCTTCATCGGATCGCCGGAAATGAACTTTCTGGCCCTGCCCGACGCCGCCACCGACGGCCACGCCTGGCTGCACGCCCGCTTTGGCGAGGCCGCGCTGCGGCCCGGCACCGTGCTGGGCCTGCGGCCCGAAGAGCTGCGGCTGGCGCCGCAGAGCGATACGTCCGAGATGTCCGAGGCAAACGATGGACCGCTGCGCTGGACCGGCACCGTGCAGCGCGTCGAGCGGCTGGGCGCCGAAGCCTACGCCCAAGTCCGCGTGGGCGGTGCCGACATACTGGTGCGCACCGCGGCCGATGCCGCGCTCGTCACCCACCAGACCATCGTGCTGACACCCGAGCTCGAGCGGCTGCGCGCCTTCGACGCCCAGAGCGGCGCCTTGCTGGCGGCGCGGGGCTGAACATGGGAGCCACACCCGTGCTCAGCTCGCGCCAGGAGCGCATCGTCGAAATCCTGCGCGCCACCCCCTCCATCAGCACGGTCGACCTGGCGCAGCGCCTGGGCGTCTCGGGCGAAACCGTGCGGCGCGACCTGCAGACCCTGGCCGACGAAGGCGTGGTGCAGAAATTCCATGGGGGCGTGAGCCTGCACCGCGCGGTGCAGGAGTCCCCGTTCCAGCTGCGCCTGCGCAGCAACGTGGGCGCCAAGCGCCAACTCGCGCGCGCGGTCTCGGCCCTGCTGCCCGACGGCGCCAGCATCGTGCTGGACAACAGCAGCACCGCCTGCTTCGTGGCCGAAGCCCTCGCGGAGCGTCGTGGCCTTACCGTGGCCACGCCATCGCTGGAGGTGGCGCGCTGCCTGGCGCAAAGCGGCGACCGCCACTGTGTGATGCTGCCAGGCGGTACCTTGCGCAGTGC
>NZ_MKSS01000417.1:0-4973 GCF_001897365.1 Hydrogenophaga sp. 70-12 | reverse complement strand
GCGCCGTAGTAGTGGGCGTGGTACTCGGGGCGCGGCCCGGGCGGGCCCTCGCAGGAGCCGCCGCTGGCCAGCGCCACGGCGTGGGCGCGGTCCACGGTGGCGCGGCGCTCGGCCAGGAAGGCCACCATCTGGCCATTGCCCACCGCGTGGGCCTGCGCGTCGTGCGGGCGACCGATGAGGAACAGCGGGCGCAGGCCGGGCGCCGACTGCCAGCCGGCCCAGGGCCGCTCGGGCTCGCAGAAGCGCTCGCGGATGCCGAGCACGGGCATCAGTTGCCGGTAGAAGGCCAGCGCCCGATCGAAGTCGCTCACGCCGAGGTGGATGTGGGAGAACACGCGGGCCCCCTTCGTCAACGGGATGCCGCGCAGCGCCGCGGCTGGAGCACGCGCTCGTGGCGCGCCTCGGGTGGCCGGTCGGCGCGGCAGCGCTCGCAAGGGGGTCGCAGCTGGAGCATGGAAGGCCTCGTCGGGTCGCGAACGGAGCGGCCAGTGTAGGCAATCCCCGGACCGGGAGGGCGCGCGCCGAGCCCCCATCGTTTGGTCGGGATTGGGCGCTGACCAACAATGCCCCGACCACCCGGGCCACGCGCCCATCCACCCCGCAGGAGATCCTCCATGGCCCAGCACAAGGTCGGCTACATCATCGGCAGCCTCGCCAGCGCCTCCATCAACCGCCAGCTCGCCAAGGCCTTGGTCAAGCTCGCGCCGGCGGAACTGGTGATGCACGAGATCCCGATCAAGGACCTGCCGCTGTACAGCCACGACCACGACGCCAGCTACCCGGCCGTGGCCACGGCCTTCAAGCAGGCCATCGCCGACGCCGACGCCCTGCTCTTCGTCACACCCGAATACAACCGCTCCATCCCGGGCGGCCTGAAGAACGCGATCGACTGGGGGTCGCGCCCCTGGGGCAAGAACTCGTTCACGGGCAAGCCCTCGGGCGTCATCGGCGCCTCGGTGGGCGCCATCGGCACCGCGCTGGCCCAGGCGCACCTGCGCGCCGTGCTCAACTTTTGCAACGCGCCGCAGATGATGCAGCCCGAGGCCTACATCCAGTTCAAGAAGGACCTGGTGGCCGAGGACGGCCGCGTCACCGATGCCAGCACCGAGGAATTCCTGCGCAACTACATGAAGGCCTTCGCCGCCTTCGTGGCGGCGAACAAGGCCCGCGGCTGAGCCCGTGGGCGCCCCGGCCACCCCCCTGGCGAGCGTGCTGTCGCGCTCGCCCAGCTACCGCCTCGACCAGGTCACGCCCCTCGCGGGCCGCTGCCGCGGCACCTTGATCCACTGCACCTTCGAGGCGCACACGGTGGAGATCCCGCCGCTGGACGAGGTGGTGCTGCTGGCCGCCAACGAGTACCGGCTCAAGCGCGCGCTGTTCGACTTCGGCTGGGGCTTTCGCGACCACTTCAGCAGCCACCCGCACCCGCTGCACGTCTTTCCCGCCGGCAACGCCTATCGCTGGTGCAAGGACGGCTATGCCGACGTCACACTGCTGGCGCTGTCGGCCGACGACCTGAATGGCCTGCTCGACGAACTGGGCCACCGCAACCCCGGCGATGGGCTGTGGCAGCTGTCGCAGCGTGGCTTCGCCAACCCCACCATCTACCAGTTGGTGACGCAGTTCATGCAGCACGCCTCCAGCGCCAGCCCGCGGCTGATGGTGGACAGCTACTGCGCCGTGATCGCCAACGAGCTTGGCCAGCAGTGGGGCGCGCGCGGGCGCGCCGGCCCGGCGGTGCGCAAGCTGCCGCCGGCCGTGCTCAAGCGGCTCATCGACCACATCAAGGAACACCTCACGCAGGACCTGAGCCTGGACGAGCTCGCTGCCATCACGGGCTTCTCCAAGTTTCACTTCCTGCGCTGCTTCAAGGCCTCCACCGGCCGCTCGCCGCTGCAGTACGTGGGTGACCTGCGCGTGGCGCACGCGCGCCGCCTGCTGGAGCGCACCACCCTGCCCATGGACACGGTGGCGCGCGACAGCGGCTTTTCCGGCGCCGATCACCTGGCGCGCGCCTTCGGCAAGGCCACGGGCCTGTCGCCGCGCGCCTACCGCACCGCGCTGGGCGGCGTGGGCGGACGGCGCCAGCACTGAAGGCGCCGTCCGCGTAGCCTCAGCCCGCGTGGCGGCGCTCGTGGTCGGCCGCGACGCGCAGCACCAGCGCGTCGTCGAAGTGGCGACCGATCAGCATCAGGCCCACCGGTTTGCCGTCCGCCTCGCCGCAGGGCACGCTGACCGCGGGGTGGCCGGTGAGATCGAAGGGGCTGGTGTTGGCCAGCATGGTCCAGCTGTGCTGGATCACCTCGGCCACCGGCGCATCGTCGGATGGAATGGGCAGCGTGGGGAAGGGCGTGGTGGGCATGAGCAACAGCTCGCGGCCGGCCAGCGCCTCGTCGTAGGCCGCGCGCAGGCGCCGGCGCAGGTTCTGCGCCTTGGCGTAGAAACGGCCCTGGTACTGCTGGTGCAGGTAAGCGCCGAGCAGCATGCCGATCTTCAGCGTGTGCGGCATCTCGTTGGCACGCGCGCGCAGGCCGCCCAGCGCGGTCATCAGCGACAGTGGGTACGCGCCCGTGGTGAGGTGACCCGCACCCTGCCCGCCGTAGAGCGTGTGGTAAGTGCCTTCGTTGGCGATGGCGCTCCAGATCGCGAAGCCATGGCGGTGCCAGGGCACCGAGACCTCGTCGACCACCGCGCCCGCCGCGCGCAGCGCCTCGACGGCCGCGCGCACGGCGCTGTCGGTGCCCGGGTGCGACTCGGGCCAGCCGAAGGACTCCTTCACCACGCCGATGCGCAGCCCCTTCACGCCACGGTCCAGGCCCTGGG
This sequence comes from Hydrogenophaga sp. 70-12, assembly GCF_001897365.1. NCBI lineage: Bacteria > Pseudomonadati > Pseudomonadota > Betaproteobacteria > Burkholderiales > Comamonadaceae > Hydrogenophaga > Hydrogenophaga sp. 70-12. The sequence continues at coordinate 2,150 of NZ_MKSS01000417.1, read as the reverse complement.
TGTAGCGCTCCACCCGCACGCCGCGCTGGCGGCCGTCGATGCCGTCCTCGCCCGCGATCGCCTCCAGCAGCAAGGCCACGCCGGCCACGTCGCGCGCCATAGGCCCCACGTGGTCGATGCTGTGGTCCAGGCCCATGACGCCGGTGTAGGGCACGAGGCCATAGGTGGGCTTGAGGCCCACGATGCCCGAGAACGAGGCCGGGATGCGGATGGAGCCGGCCTGGTCGGCGCCGATGGCCAAGTCCACCTCGCCCGCCGCCAGCAGCGCGGCGCTGCCGGTGGTGGAGCCACCCGGCGTGTGGCCCGGATTGCGCGGGCTGTTCACCGGGCCACCCGCGCTCGTGGCGCTTCCGCCCGAGAAGGAGAAGTACTCGCAGGCCGACTTGCCCACGATGTGGCCGCCCGCGTCCAGGATGCGCGTGACCAGCGTGGCGTCGCCCTCGGGTGCATAGCCTTCCAGCAGCGAGGCGCCGTTCATCATGGGCACGCCGGCGATCTGCACGTTGTCCTTGATCGCCACCGTCTTGCCCGCCAGCGGACCCTCGGCCGCGCCACGGATGTCGCAGCGCACCGACCAGGCGCCCCAGGGGTTGTCCTTCGCCTCGGGCCGCGTGCCGCCGGCGCGCGGGTAGCGCACGGGCAGGGTCTGGTCGGGCAGGCGGTCGACGGTGCGGAACTCGGGCACCAGCGGGGCCAGCATGTCCAGCACGGTCTGCGCGTAGTCGGCGTCGACGTCGATGCCCAGTTCCTCGCCCAGGTAACGCAGGCGGTCCTTGTTCGGCAGATGGAATGCCATGGTGTTCCCTTGAAAGTCTTGTTGGAGATCGGCGGGCGCTGGTCGCGCCGCCTCAGCCCGCGAACTCGGCCGACTCGACCAGCGCCGCCATCGCGGCGGCGTCGCTGGCGCGGGCCTCGCGCACGGTGCGGCCCTTCTCCAGCACCACGATGCGGTCGGACAGGGCGCGCAGAAAGTCGAGGTTCTGCTCGACCAGCACGATGGACAGGCGGTGGCGCTCGCGCAGCGCGCGCAGCAGCACCACCATGTCCTCGATGATGGAGGGCTGTATGCCCTCGGTGGGTTCGTCCAGCAGCACCAGCGTGGGCCGCGTGCACAGGCAACGCGCCAGCGCCAGGATCTGCTGCTCGCCGCCGCTCAGCAGGCCGCCGGGGCGCTCCAGCAGGCGCGCCAGCGCGGGGAAGTCGGCCAGCACCTCGTCCACCACGCGCGCCGCCTCGCGCCGCCCGTGCACCGAGGCCGCGAACAGCAGGTTCTCGCGCACCGACAGCAGCGGGAAGATGCGCCGGCCCTGCGGCACGTAGCCGATGCCCAGCGCCACGCGCCGGTGCGTGGGCAGGCCCGCGATCGACTGGCCCCGCCAGCGCAGCGTGCCCGCCGTCAGCGCGATCTCGCCCACGATGGCGCGCATGAGCGTGGTCTTGCCCATGCCGTTGTGCCCCAGCACGCCGAGGAACTCGCCCTCGCCCACCGACAGCGAGACGCCGTCGAGCACGTTGATGCGGCCGTAGCCGCCACGGATGCCTTGCAGTTCAAGCACGCACATGCTCCTCTCGGCCCAGGTAGACGTCGCGCACCACGGGGTCGGCCAGCACCGCGTCCACGGCCCCGTCGCGCAGCACGGCGCCGCGGTGCAGCACTGTCACACGCTCGGCGATGCGGCGCACGAAGCGCATATCGTGCTCCACCACCACGATGGCGCGGCCCGCGCCGCGCATGGACAGGATCAGCTCGGCCGTGCGCGCGGTCTCCTCCTCGCTCATGCCGGCCACCGGCTCGTCCAGCAGCACCAGCCGCGGGTCGGTCGCGAGCACCATACCCAGCTCCACCCACTGGCGCTGACCGTGCGAGAGCGCGCCCAGCTGGCGCCGGCGCACCGCGCCCAGGCGCAGCTGATCGAGCACCTCGTCGACCACCGAACCCACCGGGCGGCGCGCGCGGTGGCGGCCGGCGGCCACGCGCAGGCTGGCGTCCACCGTGAGGCCGTCGAACACGCTGGACACCTGGGTCTTCACGCCCACGCCCAGCCGGGCGATCTCGTGGCGCTCGAAGCCATTGACCTCGCGGCCCAGGATGCGCACGCGGCCCGCGCTCGGCGCCTGCTGGCCCGTGAGCGTCTTGAACAGCGTGCTTT
>NZ_MKSS01000416.1:0-814 GCF_001897365.1 Hydrogenophaga sp. 70-12 | reverse complement strand
GGTCATCCAGCGCATGGGCGAGATCACCCGGCAAAACCCCAACGTGGAAGACGCCATCGCCTTCCCGGGCCTGTCGATCAACGGCTTCACCAACAGCTCCAACGCGGGCATCGTGTTCGCCACGCTCAAGCCCTTCGCCGAGCGCCGGAACGCCGACCAGAGCGGCGCCGCCGTGGCGGGTCAGTTGAACCAGGCCTACGGAGAGATCCAGGACGCCTTCGTGGTGATGTTCCCGCCGCCGCCGGTGGCGGGCCTGGGCACCACCGGCGGCTTCAAGCTGCAGCTGGAAGACAAGGCCTCGCTCGGCTACGAGGCCATGGACGCGGCGGTGAAGGCCTTCATGGCCAAGGCCTACCAGACGCCCGAGCTGGCCGGCATGTTCACGAGCTGGCAGGTCAACGTGCCGCAGCTCTATGCCGACATCGACCGCACCAGGGCGCGCCAGCTGGGCGTGCCCGTGACGGAAATCTTCGACACCCTGCAGATCTACCTCGGCAGCCTGTACGTGAACGACTTCAACCAATTCGGCCGCACCTACAGCGTGCGCGCCCAGGCCGACGCACCCTACCGCGCGCGCGCCGAAGACATCGGCCTGCTCAAGGTGCGCGCCACCAGTGGCGAGATGATCCCGCTGTCGGCGCTGATGAAGGTCGATGCCAGCTTCGGCCCCGAGCGCGCCATGCGCTACAACGGCTACCTCACGGCCGACATCAATGGTGGCCCGGCGCCAGGCTTCTCGTCTGGCCAGGCGCAGGCCGCCATCGAGCGCATCGCCGCCGAGACCCTGCCCGCGGGCATCGGCTACGAGTGGACC